>JAGWWP010000005.1 GCA_018970325.1 Cyanobacteria bacterium REEB446
CTCAGGCTGTAGATATGAAACACGGAATGATTACTGGAATAGATGTTTCTCCAGCCAATCTTACTGATGCACAGCTTGGGGTGAAAGTACTTCCGCCGTCAGGAATGGTATTTGCAGATAAAGGCTACGATACCACTGACTTCCTTTACTCACTTATCAATAAATTATTAAATCTAATCAGCTGCAAACTCAATACTTGAAGCTTTTTTCGTCATTTCTTCTTGGCTCCTTTGTGTGATTTTAATTAAGCAACAGTGCCTACATAGGTAAGCGTGGCTAGCACTTAAGCTGTTTTTTGGCGGCTTCATAGGTAATCAGATCAGGGAATGCTTCCGTTTTAATCCGCTCTTTTAAACTAGGTTCTGATAAGAATAATGAAATCTGCTTGTTAAAATTGTGCAATATTATTGTAATCAACAGAAAGACCTAGATACAAAAGGTTCAGAAGCAGGAAATTTAACTAAAGTCCTTCTAAATTCTACATTAGTTAAATCATTCAACTTAGCAACCAAAGATATAAATCTAATCCACAAACAGACATTAGAGCATATGCAATCGGATAAATGAAGAAAGGCTCCCGACTTTGACAGTATATACATAGAAGAAGCCTTTGGAGTAGGCATTCCAAGGTTTGGAGCTATGTGAAAAAGCACTGCATTTTTAATAAGTATTTTCAGAAATTCAAGTATGCTTTAATACAAGGAAATTAATTAGCCGAAGCTATATCTCTCATAGAAAGAAGTATTCTTCTTTCATAAGGAGAAAGTTTTTTAAGAATAACTTCTACTTGCTGACCAACTTCTAAATATTTATCTGGGCTAGCATCTTCATCATCAGTAATTTCATTTGATGGAAGTAAACCTTCTACTCCTGGATAAACTTCTACGAAAGCACCAAAAGCTGTAATTTTAACGACAGCACCAGAAACGATCTGACCTTCAACGAATTTATCTTCGATCTCAGTCCATGGATCTTGCTCTAAACGCTTTAATGAGAGACTGATCTTACCAGCTTCATCTATTTTCAGAACTTTAACAGAAATATTATCACCGACTGAAAGTCTTTCTTTAGGGTGATTAATTCTCTGCCAAGAAATCTCAGAGACTGGAAGTAAACCATCGATACCACCGATGTCGATAAAAGCACCAAACTCAGCTACTCTAACGACAGTACCTGAAATAACCTGTCCTACTTCAAGCTCAACAAGAGCTTTCTCTCTAAGATTAGCTTTCTCTGCTTCTATAACTACTTTACGAGAACAGATAAGCTTACGGCTATTCTTATTAAGCTCGATGATTTTCATTTTCAGTAGAGCACCTTTCTCGTTCTCAATTTCAGAAGCAGCACGTAACTGGCTTGCTGGAACGAAACCTCTAACACCATAAATCTCAATGATAATACCGCCCTTAACAACAGCGATAACTTCACCTTCGACGATTTCATCTTTATTCTTAATCTCTTCAAGCTTAGCCCAGCCTCTAGCTTGAGCTACTCTCTTGTAAGAAAGTAAAAGAGGACCTTTATCGTTCTCTTCTCTGATTACATAAAAATCATATTCTTTAGCTAACTCAAGTACATCTTTAGGACTTAATTCTTCTTCTTTATTAGCTACTTCTTTATTGGGAAGAAAACCTTCACTCTTATAACCCACGTCAACAAGTGCGCCATCCTTATCAAATCTAGAGACGAAACCTCTAATGATGTCGCCCGCTTTAAAGTCAAACTTGTAAGAATTCTTATCAAGTAAAGAATCAAACTCAACAGCGAGATCCTCAAATATCATTTCTTCAGGTATCAATTCTAGATTTTTGTTCATTATCAGTCCTAATTACAGATGGAGCGGAAGACGAGATTCGAACTCGCGACCTATTCCTTGGCAAGGAATTGCTCTACCACTGAGCCACTTCCGCAGGCAGACTATTATATTAGCAAATTATCCTGCCTATTTTCTAGGATAATGATTAAATTTTTTAGGCGTGTTGCCGAACTCCAATTTCTGCGTTTTCGTCGTTCTCATGATCCTCATGTACCCGCAGTAAGCTGAGCTTGTATTTCCGCTTGCTCCCATGCAACACTGATGTCGCAGAGTCGGCATCGCTGGAAATTACACTGCGGTCATTCGTCCTCCTCAGCCTTGAACTTGTTCGTTTGACTACACGCCATTCTTATGACAGATGTAAATCTTTCTCTTTTAAATCTGAAAAAAAGCTTTTACCCTTAGCATTCAGCTCATCTATTTTTCTAACTACATCATTTTCTATATAGCTAAGAATCTGTTGTGCGTAATTATCAGCATCTTCTTTAATTCTTCTAGCTTTAAGTAAAGCCTGCTCTTCAAATCTCTGAGCCTTTTCTATTGCTTGCATTCTAATAGTCTCAGCATCTGATTCAGCATCTTTAGTTAATCGTTTTGCATGTTCACTGCATTCATTAAATAAACTTTTCGCCTCATGTTCAGCTGATCTTTTTATTTGACTTTCATCTAAAAGCTTCTCTGCTTGGTCTTTAGCCCTAATAAGCATAGTTTCGCATTCCTGTTTAGTCCTAGTAAGAAGATCATCAGCCTGTTTCCTAGCTTCAGTAAGTTCCTTATCTCTTTTCTCAATAAGCTGCCTAGCCTCTTTTATTTCCTCTGGGATAGTCGCATAAAGATCTTCAAAAGCTCTCATCAAGTACTCTGGATCAATCATTTTCTGATTAATCATCGGTATGTTCTTAGCCTGTTCTATATATTCGCCGATTTCATCTAGTTTGCTGAAAATATCCAATATTTCTTCCCTCCAAATATTTACTCACACAATCTGGAACGAGAGTGCTTACATCTCCCCCCAATTCTAGCAATTCCCACACCCTGCTTGCCCTTATAAAAGAATATTCTGGGCTAGTCATCAAAAAAACAGTCTCAATAGAATCGTTATATCCTTTTAGAGATAGTGATCTATTTATCTGTGACATCTCTAGTTCCTGCTCAAAATCATTAGCAGCACGAATTCCCCTAAGCAATATTCTATAATCATTTGCCCTAGCGTAATCTATAACCAAGCCTTCGACTATCGATACCTTAACATTCGAAAGATTCGCCGTAGCTGTTTTAACTAAAGATTCTCTCTCCTTTGCATTCAAGATGGATTTCTTCCTAGAATTACTAGCTATAGCGATTTCAACACAGTCAAAAATCTCTACTGCTCTTACAAGCACGTCTAAATGCCCTAAAGTAAAAGGATCAAAACTTCCTGGATAAAGAGCTTTTTTAGCAGGCATTAGTTTCATCTTATTACCTTTAGTCTCTTATGTAAAACTAAATCACCCGATATTATAGAGTTTTTTCATTTGATATTACTTTGATTAATATTTATTTATATTCCGTATTACATTTTTCAGTAAATTCTCTTGCACTTGTATATAATATATTACGTAATACTTGACTAAGCTCCTCACATGACTTCTTTCAAGCTAAATTGCATAACTGGGCCTTTCTGTCCTCACGAAGACAAGTCAGCGCCAACATTCCGAGGGAGGGCTCTGATTGCTTAGTACTTCTATAGGTACAAACAAGAGCTTTCTAGAACAAGGAGTAAATCCGAACACCCCAACAAACCCAGAACCAACTGGGGCGATTTTTAACGCCGCTAAAGCCTTTAATCAAGGTTTAAAAGGAGAAGTCTCTTCTGCTAGGTCTGATAAGATTAACCCAAAAAATAAAAAGCCTATCTACGATAAATCGATATCTGGCTACCATGCTGATAATTATTATGGCGAGCGAAATTGGAACAAAGGCTTTGCTTATTCTCTTTGGGAAAGTGTTCTAAAATCTTGGACTAATGCTTTATTAACGAGTTCCTCAGCAGAAGCAGTAGTAAATGCGATCATCCAAGAAGGTGACGCGACCAAGCTATCAAACAATTTAGATGAGCACTGTAAGGAATTAAAGAACCTTCTTACAAGCAAAAACCTGTCGGAGACAGAGAGAGAAGCAACTCTTCAGCAGATCAAAAAGCTTGAAACTGCAAAAATTGATCCAAATAGTATAGAGTACAACGCTTTAAACAATAATATTGAAAAAACCTTTTCTGACTCATTCCTGTCACGCCTAGTCACAGACATTGGCATAGATCAATCTATCTCTGCTTTTCGTCGAATTTTCCCTGACTTTTCTAAAAAATATCCAATAATTAATACGCTTATTGGTGACATTGTCGCAAGACCATTAACTTTTATTCTAAGAACTATTACCGCAGAAAATAATATACTGACTAACTCTTCAAACCATGGAGGCAAAGTGAGCCCTGAGCAGCAGATCATAATCGAAGCCATGAAAGACACTGGTGTAGCTAAACTAATCGGGTGGATAAGAGGGGAAGATGAAAATGGCGAGAAAAAATTTAGAATTGTAGATAAAGGAAACGGCGAATTAGTCAAAGAAGAGGCTGGCTTTAATCTTAAAAAAATCCTTGATCCATTTGTGAATAACGTAAACAAGTACCTTCTTGGCATTACATCTGGTGAGACACTAAAAGACGCACAGGGTCAAATCCTCTATTCTACAAACTCTCGCGGTGAAAAAGAAGAAATTAAATCACTCGCAAAATTCAACCCTATTCATTTTGGCATAACATCCCTAGCCAGCCTTGGTTTAACAGCACTCACCTTAGATAAAAAAGCTCAAGCGACAGGCTTCCAAGATGCTAATACTCCGTTAAAAGCCTTCGGCTCAATGATACTCAGCAACGCAAACCGCATAGATTCTGCTATGACCAGTTACGCACACGCATCAGTTCGCAAAGGCGAATCCTTCATGGGTATTTTCCATAATATTATTCCGAAAAAGCTACTAATGCCTATGTGCCAGAACTTCATGAAAGGCTTATCAAATCTACTACCTGGCGAGCTGCTCAACCCTGCCACCAAATCTATTCTATTGAATATGCTTGTGGAATTCACCGCTCCACCTTTTGTACAGAGCTTTATGCCAAAATCAGAGAAGAGAGCCATTGATAATGATACTCAATTCGTTTCTCATTCATTAATAAAACCTCCGCTATCTGAACTTATAAACGTCCTTAAAAAAGGCTGGATGTGGTGGGGTAAAAACTTCCACGCCGCAGTGGGGACCTATCCTGCTGTAATAAAATTAACTCCGACATCGAGTCCTTTCTGGCTTATCCAACAAATCAGCAGTAAAATAACAGGTCGCACTCCGAAAGATATACCTGGATTATTTAAAGAGAAGGAAGAAGAAGTTTTCGCGAAAGAATTACCAGATCACTTAGCAAGCTATAAAGATACTGGCATTGGCAAAACCGCCCTCCTCGCCGTCAAGAGCATTCTAAAAACCCCACTCAATGTTACAGATTGGTTAGTAAAATCAGGAGAAGCCAATAAGACTTACTCTAATCTAACTAACAGTATCGTATCAGCAGCCAATCTCAAAAATACGCTCAAAGAGCGCATCCACACTAACGCCGCTAACAATATCGCACCAACAGCTAAGTTGAGAGAGATAATTCAGGGAAAGCAGCTAGCTCAAGCTTTGAACTAAATGATTAGAACTAAGTGGCACACAATTGTGCCGCTCGATCACGACGCTGACTAGCACTGAAAGCCACTGAAGATTTATCAAGATTAGCAGCAGGTGCTATATGGTTCCTAAGCCAACCAGCTAAAGCATAAACCGAAAATCCGACTGCAACAGGTGCAACTAAAGGGTTCATAAAAGAACCTCCCCAGATATAAACATAAATCCCTCTTCACACAATAAATAAGATTTATAGTTTTTAATTTTTTAAAAGTTTTACGACTCTCGCCAACCGAATTTGGTACAGAAACACGGAAAGTTATTAATTTGGTTCCTACTATATTACTGTATAAACTTTAGAATTACCATATTATTCACAATTATTTAAGATTTGCCGTTTATCCTTGAGAAATAATAAGCAAAGAGACACCTGCACAATGATAACGCAGAAATTATCGCTGTGCAGGCGTCTCGTAAAAGCTTCACCAGAAAGCTCTTAACAGGCAGCTAGGCGATTACCAGTTAATCTGCTATCCGACGAAGATTTAGCCGCAGAGTTAATAATCGGTGCATCTAGATTAGCCTTAACAAAGCACTTATTTGCTGCATCTGCAACCTTGAGAACACCGAACATACCACCAGCCAATAATAAAAGTGGCATAAATTAACCTCAAAATAAAACAGTAAAAATAAAAAACCTCTCCTCACACATTTGAAGATTTTTATTAAATTACTGTTTAAAATTAAACATTTTAAGACTTGCGTCAACCATGTTTGGTACAGAAACATGGAAAGTTATATAAGAATTATTATACAGCCTCTAATGCGGCTAATCAAGTGGGCTTAGGATAATTTAATCTTTCAAGAAACGAATACTCATCTACTTTTTACAGTCATTCCTCCTCGTCCTGAACTTACACGCTTGCGAGCAGTGCCTTGAACTTATATATTTGCGAGCAATCCCACTGTACATCAGTCTCCAAGACACTGCTACCAGACTCCAATCTTTACGTTTTCATCGTCCTCAGCTTGGACTTGCGCGTTCCTAGACAGTTTCTTTAATTAACAAAGGCAAGAGTGAAAATTCTTACCTTTGTTAATTGTGTTTAGTTTATTTAAATTTAAGCTGACTGCAATGTGGGCTTCAACATAGACGAAGCTTGTGAGCGATCATTAGGAGATCCCGATGTAGCAGAATTTGTCTGTGAATCATAGCTTGATGACGCAGGATTAAAACCATTCTGCCTCGCCTGTCGTAACGCCAAACAAGCAGATAAACCTACAACAGATATTGGAGCTAAGAGAACATTCATTCAACACCTCAAAATATTTCAGGTGTTTTAAGGACTTGCCAACCAAATTTAATACATAAACTTGGAAAAGTGTGAAGAAGACCACGCTCAATTAATTCTTTTAAAATCAACTAAACGCTTACATGAACTAGTATAAGCTAATATCAATAAATGCAAAGTTAAAAGTCATTCATGTCGTATTATCTTTTATGAAAATTTTTTAAGAAACGCCGAAATTAAAGTTCGGCAACAGTGCCTTAGAGATTGCAAGCAGCCCCCTAAGCTAATTCAACTGGCTTAACGCCATACTTGATCAAGCCATATTCAATACTGTCAACAATCGCATCCCAAGAAGCTTTTATAATATTAGTACTAACTCCGATAGTATCCCAATCTTCTGCTAAATTTCCAGTATTCACCTGAACCTTAGTCAGAGCCGCCGTCCCAAGTGAGCTGTCCTGAATCCTTACTTTATAATCTAACAACTGAAATTCTTCTATCTTCGGATAGAAATTTACTAAAGCTTTTCTAAGAGCTTTATCTAAAGCATTCGCAGGACCATTACCCACACTTGCAGAGTGGATTTCCTCACCTGCTATTTCGATTCGCACCGTAGCCTCTGTCTTCTCGCCATTTGAAATATATACATTATGCTCCACTAGCTTAAAGTATGGCTTATAAGCCTTGAGTTTAGTTTCAGCAGAGCCTTCTACATCTATTAATTTACGCACCATTAACTCTAAACTCGCATCAGCATTCTCGAAGCTATATCCCTTATGCTCTAGCTTCTTCACTCTCTCTAAAACAGTTTTAGCGAATTCCCCGATAATTTCATCACTCGCCTTCGGAGAAAGCTTTTTCTTCTGTAGCCAATCTAGTATATTACTCACCCCAGACTGCTCTGAAATAATAATCTTAGTAGCATTACCTACTAAAACAGGGTCTATATGCTCATAGCTAAAATCTTGCTTCTTCATCGCGCTTGCATGCAAACCCGCTTTATGAGCGAAGGAGCTAGCTCCCACAAAAGGCTGATGAGCACTGTGGTGCTGATTAGCGATTTCAGCGACAGCATGAGAAAGACTGCTCAAATGTTTTAACTTATCCTTAGGTAAGCACTTTAATTTCTCTTCAGTATACTTAAGCTCTAGGTTAGGAATTATAGAAATCAGATTCGCATTACCACAGCGCTCTCCATAGCCATTAATGGTTCCCTGCACCTGCGTAGCACCAGCTCTCACTGCTCTAATACTGTTAGCTACCGCGAGTTCACAGTCATTATGTGCATGTATACCAATTTTAATAGGGGTCAAGCTTGAACTTGCATATTTGCAAGCAGTCCCAGCATAAGCCTCAATAATCTCTTTAGTGATTTTAAAAACCTGCTCAGGCAGACTACCACCATTAGTATCACAGAGCACCAAAGTTTCGGCCCCAGCCTCCACTGCAACTTTAGCAAACTTAAGCGAATAAGCAGAATCAGCCATATAGCCATCGAAGAAATGTTCTGCATCTATTATCACTCGGCGGCCTTCTGATTTTAAGAAAGATATGCTTTCAGCTAGCATATCTAAATTCTTGTCTAGGGAAATCTTTAAAGTATTGGTAACCTGTGGGGCAGAGCTTTTCCCCACTATGCAAATCACCTCAGTCTCTGCTCGTAAAAGAGCAGCTAATATAGGATCTGACTCTACCTTGGTATTCGCCTTGCGAGTGCTACCAAAAGCTACTAGCTGAGTGGTTTTCAGCTTAATCTTTTTCGCTTCACTAAAAAAATCTATATCCTTCGGATTCGCCCCAGGCCAACCGCCCTCCACGAAAGCGACACCAATATCATCTAAGAGCCTGAGCACTTTGAGCTTATCATTCACGCTAAAAGAGATGCCCCGCATCTGCGCGCCATCTCTAAGTGTAGTATCGTAAATCTCTATTGCTCGCATGGCACTGTCGCCAATCTCCAATTTTTGCGTTTTCGTGTTCAATATGTAGCATTAAAATCATAAGGATCGAAATCAATAAAATCACCATCCAAGCTCATAGCCGCTGCCGAGAAAGGACTATCCTGACTAATTCTTACACCATTAATCACACCACGTAAAAGACCTGTCACACCGCCAGCGACACCACCAATAAAGAAACCTGATGGCACACCAACTAGTCTTGGAAGCAGTCCTTCGCCAAATTCCGTAGAAAATGATGAAGCATACTGTGAAGACTTAGAAACAGCTCCACGTGCAAGACCAAAAAAACCACCCAAAGGCGCCGAGATTAAAGATGAAGTAACTTTAGAAACAGCTCCATGAGAGCTGTAAGCAGGACTTGCACCTAAAAGTAAACTTAACGCAAGAACCAAGAAAGATAATCTTTTAAGAAAAGTCATAAGAACATTCTAACAGAGACAGATGCAGGTTATACATCAGTCCTTAACAAATTTAGACTGCCCCAGAATGACTCTTTAAAAATCCTTCTGGAATCAGCTGATAACCACCACCGTAGACAGTCTTAATATATTTTTTTGCCCCAGCTTCTATCCTAGATCTTAAATGACGAATATGCACTCTAATAGTATCTATATCATCTTCAGGTGAATAGCCCCAGACTTCTTTAAGAATAAGACCCGGTGATACTGTTTGACCATGATTCTGCATTAAGCAATGTAGAACTTCAAACTCAATCGGAGTGAGTCTTAAAATTTTATCTTCAATTTTAACTTCTCTAGATTCTGGCATTAAAGTAATGTCTCCAGAATGAAGAACTTCAGGAATTGACTGAGCTAACGTAATAGCACCAGATCTTCTAAGAAGCGCTTTAACACGTACAAAAAGTTCAGGAAGCTCAAAGGGTTTAGTCAAATAATCATCAGCACCAGAATCGAAACCAGTAACTTTATCGTTAGTGCGGTTAAGGGCTGTAAGCATTAATACTGGTGTCTCTTTCGTTACATCATTCTGTCTAATGCGTTGACAGGCAGTAAAACCATCCATATTAGGCATCATCAAATCAAGAATAATTAAATGTGGTGGCTTCTGAAAAGCCATCGCCAAGCCATCTATAGCGTTATCACAAGACTCAACATTATAGCCCTGCAATTCTAGATTAAAACTCACAAGTTCGAGTATAGCCGGATCATCATCAATGACGAGAATATCTTTTTTTAGTTCCTGATTCATAGCTCATAACATTCTATCAAACACCGTCATCGCTAGCTATTATTTTTTTTCTTTTCCTTAAAACCTTACCCAAAGTACTAAATATCTGCGTTCTTTTGCTGCGATTATGATAAATATGCTTATAAAAATCACTCAGCTCTTGCTCTAAAGCTGCGAGGCTGTCATACCGCTTTAATTTTCCCTGCTTTGCCATAGAAATATCACCAGTCTCCTCTGAAACTACGAAACACAGAGCATCTGTAACTTCACTAAAACCGATAGCAGCCCTATGTCTAGTTCCATACTGCCAATCTAGCTTAGGGTTCTCCGTCATCGGTAATATAACACTAGCTAGGGCAAGCTGAGTTCCACGAATAATAACAGCACCATCGTGCAAAGGAGATTTATTATCAAAGATAGTCATCATCAGCTCCGTAGAAATATCTGCATTAATAGGGAAGCCTGCATTAATGTAATAACGCTCTGCCTGAGACTTTTCTACGATAATCAAAGCCCCTACTCGCCTCTTCTGTAGCATCTCTAAAGAAGCGACAATATTTTTATTCGCCTTCTCTAGCTGATCTAAAGATTTATGGCCGTCTATATAATTTAGAAGATTAAACTCACCACCTAACTGAATCAATACTCTGCGAAATTCAGGAGCAAATATAACGATTAAACCCACAATAAAAGTCTGTGAAAATATCTCAAAAATTTTAGTAAGTATACTTAGTTTCAAAATATAACAAAGCATCATTACCGGCAGAAGCATAATTAAACCTCTTAGGATTCTCTCTGCCTGTGTGCCTTTAAAACGATCATAAGCCTGATACACTAACCAAGCTAAAATCGCAAGCTGTATCGCTACAGTAAAAAGACTTACAGTATTAAACTCTATATCTAAAAACTTATATAAAAGCTCGCCTACATCTAAATAGTTCAGCTCTAGACTAGTGTTATCAACTGGGATAGTGGTACAACCTCCTTAAGAAGACGATGAAGCCTTCTCATTACTTCCCTAAGATAAACTCTGAGGCAATTCATCCCATTGTACGACATCCTCATAAGTCTCTCTTCTTATAATAATATCGGCTCTGCCGTTATTTACAAGTAGCATGGCTGGTCTTCGCACTCGATTATAGTTACTTGCCATACTGTAATTATAAGCACCAGTCGAATAGACTACCAATACATCATCATGATTCAGCTCTGGAAGATCGATATCACGAATCAGTATATCCCCAGATTCACAGAATTTACCTGCGATAGTGACTTTTTCTGTTTTAGCATCACCAATCTTTCCATCTACCTCAGCATAGTAACGAGCTTGGTACATAATGTGCCTAACGTTATCTGCCATACCACCATCAACAGCTACAAACTTACGCAGATTCGGAATATTTTTAATATTCCCGACCTTATAAGCCGTTATACCAGCGGGTCCTACTATACTTCTACCAGGCTCCACTATTACTCTTGGCAAATCTAAATTCAGTGCTTTACAGTTAGCAACTATAGAATCAGCCACCACTTTCACCCAGTCATTAATCTCTGGAGGATCATCGTGCTCATGATATTTAATACCTAAACCACCACCGACATTAATATCCTGTAAGCTAATGCCGTATTTATCCTTAAGGCTTTTGTATTGATTCAGTAAAACTCCCGCAACATCGTTATGCGGCATGGTTTCAAATATCTGTGAACCTATATGAGCATGCAAACCCTTAATGTTTATATTTTTATACTTCTCTTTTAGAGCAAGTATTCTAGAGATAAGTTCATCAACCTGAGACAGATCAAAACCAAACTTACTGTCAATTCTGCCAGTCTTAATATATTCATGCGTATGGCATTCGATACCCGGAGTCACTCTAATAGAGAGGTTCACTACCGTATCTACAGAAAATTTTTCACGAAGGAGCTCTGAAATAAGTTCTAATTCATAAAAATTATCAAGCATAATAGAACCGATTTGATTTTCTATCGCCATCTCAAGTTCATCTTTGCCCTTGTTATTACCATGAAAAATAATTTTTTCCTTTGGGAAGCCTACCGACAATGCCGTAAATAGCTCTCCACCACTGACCACATCAATACCTAAGCCCTCGCTGTCTATAATCTTGCAGACCGCTTTACAGTTAAGTGCCTTACTTGCATAAATAACTAAGCTTTCACCTGAATAAAACTCCTTAAAAGCATTTACATAGAGCCTTGCACGAGTACGAATAGTTTCTTCGCAGAGAATATATAAGGGGCTACCATATTTAGTAAGTAAATCTTTTACTTTAAGTCCTGCTATTGTAATATTATTGTTTGCATCCACCGCATAACTAAGCGGTTTCAAGTGGCTAGAAATTTGATCTAATTTAGAACTAAGAGAAGCACCTTGAGCTATCATAGGACACGATACTAGCATAAAATGAAAGCCTTTTTAGCACAAATTAACCCTATAGTCGGCGATCTTAGAACTAATTTCGAGAAGCACGTAGATATTATTAATATAGTTAATAGTAAAAAAGATTCTAATCCTAAGTTAATCATATTTCCAGAGCTTAGTTTAATCGGCTACCCCGCAAGAGACTTACTATTTAAAAAAGAATTGTTAATTAGGCAAGGTGACTATTTAAAACAGCTCTCCGAACTCTGCCCTGCGAATTTAGGTATATTAGTGGGTGGAGTAAGTTCTAACGACACTACTGGTAAAGAGCTTTTCAACTCGGTATTTTTTATAACTTGGAATAAAGTAGCTGACGTATTTAGAAAAACTTTACTCCCTAATTACGATGTATTTGACGAGACCAGATATTTCGAATCCAATAAAGAATTTAAAACTTTAGATTTCGGTGGATATAAGCTGGGAATCAGTATCTGCGAAGATCTGTGGGCAGATGAACTTAAAAATCTCTACGATATAGATCCCATAGCTAAATTAACCAAGCTCGGAGCTAAATTGATTATTAACTGCTCTGCATCTCCCTATTACATCAATAAAATTAAACTTAGACAGAGCCTTATTACTCACGCAGCTGAAAAGCACCAAGTACCAATACTGTACTGCAATCAAGTAGGTTCTAATGACCACCTAGTCTTTGACGGTGCTTCGCTCGTGGTAAATAAGCATGGCTATGTAACTAGACAGGGACGCTCTTTTATTGAAGACCTTATGGAGATAGATATCGAATCTCTTATGAAAAATGAGGAAAAAGCATTTCACGACAATCTAGACTCAAATATAATCGAAGAGAACAATACTGAACTCTTTATCAGCGATATAAAAGCCTATGGTGAAATACTCTCTGCTCTCAAGCTCGGCATACAAGATTACTTTAAAAAATGTGGTTTTAAAAAAGCGATACTAGGTCTTTCTGGTGGAATAGACTCGGCTCTAGTCGCCTATTTAGCAGTTCAAGCCCTCGGCAAAGACAATGTCAGCGGAATAATGTTAGCTTCTAAATTTACAAGTACTGAGAGCTTGAAAGACGCTCAGCAGCTTGCAAAAAATCTTGGCATAGACTACCGTAGCATTAGCATAAAAGAACTTCATGAAACAATGCTGGAGACTGTACCCAAAATAAGTAAACTTGCAAAGGAGAATGTCCAAGCAAGACTCAGAGCAAATATCCTCTTAGCTATTTCTAACACCGAGGGTTCACTATTATTAGCTACCAGCAATAAATCCGAGCTAGCTGTAGGTTATGCCACTATTTACGGTGACACCTGTGGCAGCATAGCTCCCATAGGTGACCTATTGAAAACAGAAGTCTATGCCCTAGTAGATTACATTAACCAAAATACTATTTCATTAGATGTGGGCCTTACTATCCCTGACAATATCTGCAAAAAAGCTCCGACAGCTGAATTAAGAGAAAATCAAAAAGATGAAGACAGCTTACCAGCTTATTCTAAGCTAGATGCAATTATTATGAATTACGTTGAAAAGCGCAAATCACTTACAGAAATAGTCGAAATGGGCTTCTATGAACCAACTGTACTCAGCATCTTAGGCATGATAGATAGAAACGAATATAAAAGACAGCAATATCCACCGATTATTAAAGTTAAAGAATTAACTTTCGGATATGGTAGAAAAATGCCAATAGCAGCTAAATATGAGCATTACTGACACACAGATAAGCAGAGATTCTTTGGATGGCTCTCCCTTAATTAAACTTGGTGAAATTTCGTATATTAACTGTGAAATTTTTAATTACCCTTTAAATAAAATTATTCATTCTCAGAATTTAAAAAATGAAGGGAGTGAAGCTAGCCAAGATGCTTTTAAAATAAAGATTAGCAGCGGCGTGCCAAGTCACTTAAATAAACTCTTTGCAGAAGGTCTAATAGACGCTGCTCCTATTTCTAGCTTTGCCTATCTCAAAATAAAAGAACACTGTAAATTGCTCAAACGAATTTCTATTAGTGCCTTTGGCAAAGTTCAAAGCGTATTATTCTTCTCTGCTCAAAATTTAAAAGAACTAAAAAGCTTACAACAAGAGGGTTTACAACCCCAAATATACACAAGTGAAGAAAGCGCAAGTTCCGTAGGTTTATTAAAAATCCTGTTAGCCGAAAAATATTCTTTAGATATTAATAATATTGAATTCCTTAGATTTTCTGGCAGGGGAGAGGGCTTAGCGAATAAATTATTAATAGGTGATAAGGCTTTGCTTGAAGCGAACCAATTATCACACGATGCTGAGGTTACAAATTACCAGCATGTTTATGATCTTGGAGAAGAATGGTTTGATTTATCGAATGGATTACCAATGGTCTTTGGGCTTTGGGCTCATAAACTAAATCCCCAGAAGGAAAAATTCTTACAAGAGATTATCCTTACAGCAAAAACTATGGGACTTAATCAAGATTTAGATAAAATAATAGACGTAACCCACTCTAAGACTAACTTACAGAAAAATGTTTTAAGTAATTATTTTCAGACTTTAAATTATGATTTCACCGATGAACATATACAGGGATTAGCTCTATACGAAAGCTATTTAAAGAAGTGGGCTTTGATTTAAATAAAAACCGACACATAATCCCATTTTCTTAAAGAAACCGCTGCACAATAGCTCTAATCTCCTCATCAAGCATTAAATCAGCCACTTCAGGTATATCTTTCTCTAAAGCATATCGCAAAAGTCTTTTAACTAGCAATTGAAAACCTCTCGGTGAAGCAATTTCGAGATGCAAGCCTAAGGCATCTGCAAGTTGAAGTACAGTAGAAAACTGTATATTCTCCTCAGCTTGTTCAAAACGTGAAATAGTTTGAGTGCTAATTCCGGTTAAGGCAGATAATCTTTTTTGAGATACTTTCTGCTTTTTTCGCTCAGACTTAATCTCAGTAACTATAGTTTTTAAATATTTTTGAATATGCCGTTCCATCTTTTTTTAATATGCTCCCTAAAAGCTTTTCTCAACGAAGGATTTACCTTTTTACAAGCTTCTATAAAATCATAGACTTGATCCAACTTAGAGGAAAAATCTTTTACCGCCTGTTCTAAAACAGCTTCACGTAAATTAAAATCTGCACAAAGTATCTTTAAATGCTTAGCTTTAATATCGCCTAAGGGCAAGTCAAGTTTAGAATTAAACCCTAAAGCTAAATTAGGAGTTAGTTCTTCATAATATCTCACAAAAACCATATCATACAGAGGGCTTAACTTTAGACCAGCAGCATTATGTAACATAGCAAAATTTTTCAAATGTGCATCAGTATTGCCTAAAAGTATACAAGCCAAAACCCTTCTAAAGAGCTTTTCAACGTCAACTTTATTACACAGTTCACTATTATTCATATAATCAGCTAAATCTTTATAGCTTAAATCATATTTATCTATAGCCTTCATGTGTAGCAGCGAAGCAAATTCTTCAAAATGTACTTTAGTTTTATTTTCAAGCCTATCAAAGCGTTTCACCAATAATGCCTCACCAATACCTTCTATCTCAGCAAGCTGAGTTTCTGCAACTTCATCAGGCCTGAGTAAAATTTCAGCTACCTTCATGCAAAGATATTCATTCTCTAAAATTAATGGATACTTACCTTTCAGCTTCGCAATATACGTAGAAGTCTCTCCTAAATTGACAGGTGCGAAACCATTTTCTCCTAAAGTTACTAGTATTTTAGGCTGCACACCAGACATAGAAGCTTTAGATTTCACAGCTATTTTTTTCACATAATCATTTTTATCAAGGTGGATTTGATACTGTGGATCTGGATCGACTACCGTCACAGCTCCGATCAAATCATAACCAAAAGCCATTAATAATTTAAATCTATCATTTTCACGGATACCTAAGGCTCTAGCTTGAATCTGTGCAAGCCATCCCTCTGCGACAAGATTATCAAAAAAAGGATGTAAGCCGTTTTCAGAATAATGCTTATTTATATTTAAAGGTAATGTTACCGATACTGGATTATTACTGCTTTGTATAAAACTCTCATCATAAGTAAAACAAGTTCTTCCACCTGGTTGTTCTTCTAAGTAACCAACAAAATCATCATTTAAATAGACTTTCGCCCAATTAGAATTAGCCATATATAATATCCAATATATTAGATATTATACCCATTTAAGCATTGAATATCTAATATATTAGATATTTAATAATATTATTTTTAAAGTATCCAGTATATTAGATATTTTAAAACTTAGATAATAAAATATCCATGAGATAATTAAAGCATTATGCAACTCAGCAATCTCTTCATCTGCGGCTTTAAGGGAGCCACTTTAGACAAAGAAACCGCAGATAAACTTTTAGAGTTAAAGCCAGCTGGATTAATTCTCTTTGATACCAATATAGAAGAGCCTGAACAGTTAAAAAAACTCATCACCGATTTAAAAGATTTACTAGGCGAAGATATTTTAATTAGCGTCGATCAAGAAGGCGGTAAGGTAGAGCGCATCAGAAAAGTTTCGGCAAGCTTGCCAAGTCTCTATGCTCTAGGTACTGCTAGTAGAAAGAATCCAGATTATTTAAATTCACACACTCAGCTCTTTGCTTCTGAATTAATTGATTTGGGCTTTAATCTAGTTTTCGCTCCCTGCTTAGATTTAAATACTAATCCTCTTAATCCCATTATCGGTACTAGAAGCCTTGGGAATGACGCTAAGTTAGTCTCAGAGCAAGCTACTGCCATTATCAGTGAATTAAAAAAATACCCCCTACTTAATTGTGCCAAACACTTTCCTGGACACGGCGACTCTAGTAAAGATTCGCATTATTCTCTACCTTACATAGATCTAAGCGAAGAATCATCCTTTAATAATCATCTAGAGCCTTTTCGTGCAGCGATAAACTCTGAAATAGACATGGTCATGACTGCCCATGCTATTTATAAGCTTCCCGAGAGCATTCAAAAAAAACTCTTAGGAAATACTTCTGATCACAATAAAGTTACGCAGGAAATATTAGAAAAACTACCAGCAAGCATTAATCCTTTTTTCGTGGAAGGTCTTCTTCAGCAAGAACTTAAGTTTAAAGGTCTGTGTGTAACTGATGAAATTACGATGAAAGCTCTGAGTGCATTTGGGGATTATAAAAGAATCTGTGAATTAATGATAAAGGCTGGCAATGATCTAATTATCTGGAACACTAATCTAGACGAAGCCTTAGAAATAGAGAGATCTAGCCCTACCTGCCATTTCAGTAAATCTTTGCGTGAGCGTATCGAAAATTCCATCGAAAAAATTAAACTAACTAAAAATCAGCTTAAAACTAAAAAAATAACAGTGTTAGAAAGCCAACACAGTTCTAACTTAGATAAGAACAGTACTATAAAACACACTTTAGGCGCTAGCCATAGAGAAAAATTAATACAAGAGATGTCAAACATAGTTCAAGACAGCATTCAAATAAAATACAAAGCTCAAAATGGTTTAAATGCTGAGTTGTCCAGTTTGCTCCCACTTAAGCCTGATTATATTCTTGTTTTTGAACACCCTAAGCTAGAGAGCGAAGTGATCATGAAAGTATTTCCAGAAGCCAAATTAATAAAATTTTCCGCGGGAACTGAGTCTCTGATTGATTTAATATTAGGCCACCTGGAAAAAGAATTAAACGAAATCTCAAAGAGTACTTTAAAATATTTGATATTAACTTTCCAGTGCTGGAGCGATCCAAAATTAGAAAATCTTATTAAAGATGGAGCTACACAGCTGTCTCTTATTTTAAATTTTAAAAAACACTTTCCTAATACTGTTCATGTTGAATGTGATTTTGATAGTGAAATCGCTGACATTAATCTAGCTGGTGCAAATTTCGTACACTATAAAGCACTAACCAAGATTCTCACACTTCTTTAAATTCGATCACTTTCTTTTTTATAATCCTATCTTTAAAACTAAACTTCTTGTTCTTCTCTCTTTGAGCTAAAAGAACAGCTGCATTCATCTCACCTAAAACCTGGCAAAGCTTAAAAGTAACATAATGCAATTTTTTCTTATCAAATAAAACTAAGACGTAGAGTAATTCACAAGCTACATAAAATATTTTCAAATGCAGATAAAGAGGGATTCTTGCGATTTTAATTCTAGTAAATTCTGGATAAAACAATCTATCACCACTATTGATTTGGAATAGATCTGGGGCAGAACGCTTAAGTCTGTCAGTATGAGCTATCCAATAGAGGCTTCTACCTGTTTTAAAATAACTAGTTCTTACATAATGCTCGTCGAGATGTTCTGGTTTGATAGGATGAAAAACTATGCATTGCGGTACATATAGCATTGGAATATTTATAGCAGCAAGATAATCAAAAAATTCATAATCCTCATGTGAGCCAAGACCACCTTCAGCATTAGCTCCTAAGTCCACTCTGAAAATTCCACAGTTAATAAAAATTTCTCTGCGGATAAAAACATTTATACCTGATGGGTAATCCGCTTTACCAAACTCTGTATCGAAAGGGTAGAACCTCTCTTCATCACCATAGCTATGTCCTCTAAAAACCTCTTGATCAACACCATAAGGTGGCTCTAAATCAAGCCATTCAGGCAAAGCATCCTCCCAAAGAGGTATAGAGCGTCCCCCATAGACACCTATTTCATGCTGTAAACAATTAGAAGCTAACTTATAAGCTTCTCTCAGCCAGTCCTCATCCAAAGAAATATCATCATGCAGAAAGGCCAGCAGATTACCTTGCGACTTCTCTATTCCAGTATTGCGTGCAGCGGCAATACCTTGTATAGGTTCAAAGACATACTTCACGCTTAAAGTATTCGCTTCAATAAATTTATAAATAACAGCTTTAGTGTCATCTCCAGAATTATTATCAACAAGAATTAATTCAATAGACTGCTCTTCAGGAGCTAAACTTACATGCTGCTCTAAAATATCATTTAACAATTGCTCGAGCAAATTTGCTCTATTATATGTGGTGATTATTATACTCAGTTTAATCATTGAGGAACTATGTTAATTGACGATTTTGATTTTGAGCTACCAGGGGAATTAGTCGCTAAGTATCCACTAAATAAAAGGGATAATTCTCGCTTGCTTTATTATAAGCGAGAAATTCAGGAAGCACCAAATCCCCAAGGCACTATTTCACAAGAACTTAATAAAAATATCGAACATAAATCCTTTCAAGATATCTGCTCCATTTTAAAAGCAGGTGATATTTTAGTCAGGAATGTCACTAGAGTGTTAGCGGCGAGATTTTTTGTGATAGATAAAGAGAAGCCTGAAAACAAAGCCATTGAAATACTTCTGGTTAAGGAAAACGCAGAAATTGGAGTTTGCGAGCAGTCCCATGATAAAAAATATCGCTGGACGGCTCTAGCCAAGCCTAGGAAAAAAATTAAAACTAATCCTCAATCTTATATCATAAGTGGCTCATCCGAAGAAATAATTATTTTCAAGGGAAACACAGAAAATGGAGTTGTGCAGCGATCTTCGAATGAAGATGGGATGATGATCGTCGAATTCAAAAGCTATGAGCAATTTATAAACATAATCACGAATCACGGCACTATGCCTATACCACCTTATCTACAAAGGAGTGCTGAAGATAGTGATAAAGAACGCTATCAGACAGTCTATTCTAAACAAGACTCTCTCGGCAGCAGTATTGCAGCGCCTACTGCTGGATTACATTTCACCGAAGAAATTATTCAAGCACTTACAAGAAAAGGAGTTGAATTTATAGACTTAAATCTAGATGTAGGCATAGGAACCTTTAAGCCTGTCAGCGTAAGCGAAGTAAAAGACCATAAGATGCATTTCGAGACTTATGAAATTATCTCTGAAAACTGGGATAAAATTCAGTCAGCCAAAGCAGAAGGGAGAAGGATAATCGCTATCGGCACTACTAGCTTACGCTGTCTTGAAAGCATAGCTATCACAGGTAAATTACGTGGCGAGACTGATTTATACATATACCCTGGGAATTTTAAATTTAAAATTATAGATGGGCTTCTCACTAATTTTCATCTACCTAAATCCACTTTACTACTATTAGTAAGCACATTAATTGGCATAGAGGAATGTAAAGCTCTTTACAGGATAGCCGTTGAAGAAAAATATCGATTCTTTAGTTATGGTGACTGCTGCCTTTTGCTTTAAAACGCAGAAATTGGAGTTTCGCTATACGCCCATGTTAGAATTTTCCAATACATGGAAAACCTAAGAATCCTATTTATCGGTCCAGCAGGTGCAGGCAAGGGGACGCAAGCAGCTAAGCTCGCAGAAGAGTTTAAACTTGAGCACATTAGCACTGGTGATCTTATCAGGAACGAAATAAAGAGTGAATCTGCCTTAGGGAGAGAAGTTAAAGCTATAGTTGAGCGAGGTGAACTAGTCTCTGACGACATCGTCAATGAAATAGTTAAAGATAAATTACAAACCACTAATAGATTTCTATTAGATGGTTATCCAAGAACATTAGAGCAAGCTAAATTTTTAGCCGAGGTTAGCCCACTCGATTATATATTCGCTTTAAACGTCCGAAAAGAAATTCTCGTGGAAAGACTGAGTGGCAGAAGAATGTGTTCTAAAACTCAAGATCCGAACTGTAAAGGTATGTTCCACATCCTATTCACTCCACCTAAAATAGAAGGCCAATGTGATTTATGTGGCTCAGAGCTGTACCAAAGAAAAGATGATAATCCTGAAATTATAGAAAAAAGGCTAAATTCTTATGAGACGGAAACTGGACTGCCTTTAACAGAATTCTATAATAAATATAAATCAGGTAAATTTATTGAACTAGATGCAGAACTGAGTCCAGATGAGGTGTACAAAAACATTACGCAGTCTCTAGCTCAAGCTGTGGTATAATTACCTGACTTATGCCTAATAATCAGAGCGATTCTACTAATAAGTTCTTAAGTGAGATTATAGACTACGAAGAAAACATCTATGATATGACCAGAGAGATTGCTGGTGTAGCTAAAAGAATTAAAGAGCAAGATAAAGAAGAGCCTAGTCCTTACCCACCTATTCTTAAAGCTATTAAGGAAGTTTACGTACACAGAGTAGAAAATCGTTACTAACTCAAGTGGAGCTGACTCTTGAAAATAAGACTATAGTTCTTGGAGTTACTGGCGGCATAGCTAGCTATAAGACCGTTGAATTAGTTTCCCAATTAAAAAAACTTGGAGCTAATGTCTATGTAGTTCTAAGCAGTTCAGCTGCAAGCTTCGTCAGTGCACTAAGCTTAGAGGTCATAAGCTGCAACAGAGTATTTACTAAAGACTCTAAACATACAGTCGAAGAATCAACCGTAAATCCCTTTCTCAATAACTCTTACATAGACCATATACATTTAGCTCAAATAGCGGATATCATATTAATCGCTCCAGCGACTGCTAACTGCATCGGCAAACTCGCTCATGCTATTAGTGATGATTTAATCTACGATATAACCCTAGCGACTAAAGCCCCTGTAGTAATAGCTCCAGCCATGAATACTAATATGTGGCTGCACCCAGGGGTTCAAGATAACATTAAAAGGCTAAGAGATAGCTATGCTTATTCAGTAATTCAACCTAGTGCAGGAGCTTTGGCTTGTAAAACAAGTGGAATAGGTAGATTAGCAGATTTAGACTCTATCATCAGTACAGTAAATAAAATACTAACTAAGAAAATATTGTCTAAGTATTCTAAATTACAATTCAACTCTAAAGGAAAACCCCAAAACTTGCTAGACAACAATATACTTATCAGCGCTGGTGGAACTAAAGAATATTTAGATCCCGTTAGATTCATTTCTAATGACAGCTCTGGAGAAATGGGATTTGCACTAGCACAAGAAGCCCTCTATCGTGGCGCTAATGTCATACTTGTATCTACAGTAAATTATAGAAAAGATCCTATCAAATCCGCTCTACTAGATCATCCTAATCTATTACTATTAGAAGTCAACTCATCAGAAGAAATGCTTAAAGCCATGGAAGGGAATTTTAATGAATCTATAGATGCTGTAATCATGGCAGCAGCCGTATCAGATTACAGTCCGATGAAACATTTATCGAAGAAAATTAAAAAAGATAATGATACCGCAAGTACAGTCACCCTAGAACTCAAAGAAAATCCTGACATAATCAAGCATTTATCTGCTCAGAAAAGCCCAATCCAAATAACAGTCGGCTTTTCACTGGAATCCGAAGACCTAATAGAAAATGCTCGAAAAAAACTGATAGCAAAGAACTTGGATATGATAATAGCGAATGGCGTTGATGCTATAAATAGTAAAGAAAGCGAAATTAATATAATTTATCCTAAATTAGATGATCCTAATAAACTCGAAATTATAAAATTAATTAAGCAGGATAAATCCTTAAGTGCTGATCATATATTAGATCATTTAAGTCTAATCCTAAAATCAAAACATGAAAAGCATTCGCATCTCATTAATAGGCAGACCTAATGTCGGCAAAAGCACTCTAGTAAATAGATTAGCTGGTAGACAAGTCTGCATAGTAGGCGAAAAAGCTGGTATTACGCGAGATCGTAAAGAAGTTACTTTTGAATGGGAAGATACCCCTTTTACTATCCTAGACACTGGTGGAATAACTTTTGATAAACAAGATCCTTTTTCGGAGGATATTTATCGCCAAGCACTAATAGCCATGGAAAATTCAGATGCGATAGTATTTTTACTCGACGTTAATACTGGCATGACAACGGAAGACCAGAGAATATGCAGCATCTTAAGAGAGAAATTCTTTGACAGAGTCTATGTCGCTGTTAATAAAGTCGATAGCATAGAAAGAGAAAGCCTTGTTTATGATTTTTATAAACTTGGTTTTGACAAGGTTTATGGTTTCAGTGCCTTACACGGTTCAGTAGGATTGAATAATATGCTAACTGATATTATTGAAAATTATGGTGCTGGGCTAAAAGCCAGTGATGAAAAGCCAGAAGAGTCTATTAAGATCGCCTTTATAGGTAAACCTAATGTCGGAAAATCTAGTCTCTATAACAAACTCATCGGCGAAGAAAGATCTATAGTAAGTGATGTTAGTGGCACTACCCGGGATTCCATAAATATTTTTCTAAATAGGCATGGGCATAAATTTGAGTTAATAGATACAGCTGGGCTTAGAAGAAAGTCGAAAGTCCAAGAAGAAATAGAGAGATATTCGACGATAAGAACCACTCACAGTATAGCTCGCTGTGATGTAGCTATTTTAATTCTAGATAGCACTCAGGACGATATAGTAAGCGAGCAAGATCAGAAAATCGCAGCACTGATACAGAGTAAAGGCAGGGCTTGTGTAATCGCTATGAATAAATGGGACATAGTAGATCCTGAAATCAAAAATGATCAGACTAAACTCAAAGCCTTTAAAGAAGAGCTTTTATTTAAGTTAAGATTCGTCGACTATGCACCAATAGAATTTATATCAGCCCTAGAAGGTACTAGAACTGACAAGATATGGACTAGAGCCATAGAAGTCAGTGCTCAGCATAAACGCCGCATAGAGACCAATCTACTCAATAAAGTTCTAAGAGATATTTTATCTTTACAGCCGCCACCGATAGTAAAACAAAAAGCGATTAAGATTAAATATGCGACACAGATTACTACAGAACCACCAGAGTTTCTGCTATTTGCAAACTATCCTGAATTAATCCCTCCTACCTTCGTTAGATTTATGGAGAAGAAACTTCGAGAGTACTTCGGTTTTATTGGTACACCCATTCTGATAAAATTTAAAACACAAGAAGAATAAAAGCTCAGTTGCGCAGACTTAAATACCTTTTTTTAAAAAGCTTTGATACTAAGACTCAGATTTTACTTAGGGTTGCTTTAATTGGAGTTATAGTTGGCTGTATCGCGGTTGCATTCAGAGTTCTCACCGAGGAATTAAGTCATCTTTTCTACTACAACCTCTATCATCGTGAATACTGGTATGAATGGCTTTACCCCATTCTCATCTGTACCTCTGGAGGCTTATTTGCAGGATTTATTACTCAGAAATATGCCAAAGATGCTGGTAGTAGCGGCATACCACAAGTTAAGCATGCATTAAACAACCCTAATATCACAATTAGATTAAGAGCCGTAATCGTAAAATTCTTTGGAGCTATAGTGGGCATCGCTTCAGGTCTATCACTAGGACGTGAAGGACCAACCATTCACATAGGTGCTGGTCTAGGCGGTAAAATCGCAAGGCTAATGAATAGTAAGCATCAGAAAAGAGCTTTAGCGAGTGGAGCCGGAGCGGGTCTAGCTGCTGCTTTTAATACTCCTATCGCTGGCGTACTTTTTATTATCGAAGAATTAGATAAAGATTTTTCCAGTACTTCTCTTGGACCCGCCATAGTCGGCACCGTGTCTGCTGCGATCACCTGTAGATTACTCTATGGTGATTTCTTTGCTTTTCATTTTCAATCCAGTTCGGGAATGAGCCTCAGCTCAATTCCTCTTTATATAATATTAGGCATAGTCTGTGGTGTTATTGGCATCAGCTTCCAAAAATCCATCTTAAAATCCTTAAATTTCTATCAACAAAAATTGAGTTTCATTCCAGCTTGGACACATGGTGGCATAGCGGGTTTCCTTACTGGCATAGTCGCTCTATGGTTGCCAGAAGCTATAGGTGAAGGTCACGCTACTCTGGAAGGTACATTAGCACAGGCTTATATTTGGTGGATGATACCATTGATATTTGTATTTAAATATATTCTCACGTTAATAGCTTATGGCAGCGGCGTTCCAGGTGGTATATTTGCACCATCGTTAATTCTAGGAGCCTTACTTGGAGCGATGTTTGGAAATAGTCTAAATTCATTATTTCCTTTTCTAGATTTAAATCCATCGACCTTCGCTTTTGTGGGGATGGGAGCTTTTTTCACAGCTATTTCTAGAGCTCCTATCACAAGCATAGTCCTGCTCTTTGAACTAACTGGTAACTATGATTTAGTGCTGCCTTTAATGTTTTCCTGTATTATCGCAAATATAACTTCTGAAAAATTACACCTCGGTGGAATATATGAAAACCTTCTCTCTCGCCAAGGTATAAAGCTAAATCAATATACCAGCCCCTCTTATTTACAGCAGTTTAGCGTTAAAGAGGCTATGGCTCTAGACCCAGAATGCGTGGAGGAGAATATTTCACTCGGCTCTTTAAATAGAGTATTTCAAAGAACCACTCATGGTGCACTACCCGTAGTAGATACTGAACAGAACCTAGTCGGCATAGTCACCCGTAATGATCTGAAACAGGCTCTAGAAGAAAGTCTCAAAAGAAATACTAAAGTTTCTCAGATAATGTCAAAATCACTTATTATACTCACCGAAGATGATAATCTTCACCAGGCGATTATTAGCTTACATGAGCATAATATAGGTAGATTATTAATCGTCGATAGGCATAATCCTAAAAAGCTAATCGGTATAATGACTAGATCTGACATTATTAATTTTGAGGCGACTAAAGAAATAGACGAGCCATGAGTGATTTAATTTATATTTCTAAAAGATTTATTCATCTCATCTTTCTGTCACTGTTTATAAGCTTTCTAACTTTTAGCTTAATGAAAGCTGATTTTAAAATCCCTAAAATAAAGCTGGATATAGCTTTTATACATCTTCATACTAAAGAAATTCAGATAAAGACTGGTGATCCTCTTGCTGACCTTAGGTTAAATCCTGCGATTTCAGCCGCTCAAATAGAAGCTGAATCTAAAAGACTAGGCTTAAATAAAGGCTTTTTCTATCAGTATTTAACATGGTTAAGTAATTTAATTAAAGGAGATCTCGGTTACACTCAAGCTAATCAAAAAGTCATAGATGTCATAATACCAGCCTTAAAAAACACCTTGATTTTAAATCTCTGTGCGATTTTCTTCAGTTGGCTTATCGCTATTCCGCTTGGAATAATCTGTGCGATTAAGCAAAACAGCTGGCTGGATCTCTCTGTAAGGTTCCTACTCTCTTCTTTAATGGCGATGCCCAGTTTTATACTTGCGATTTTCATGCTACTATTCGCCCTTTACAGCGGCTGGTTTCCTATCGGCGGACTTACAAGTGTCGTTATAGATGAGATGAATTTTTTTGAACGCCTTATAGATATAACTAGGCACTTATTTATTCCAGTAAGCATACTTACTCTACTCAGCATACCTAGCATACAGAGACAGATGCGAGCAAATTTACTGGAAATATTAGATAGACCCTACATTAGAACTGCCTTAGCGAAAGGTCTTAAATTCGACATAGTGATCTGGAAACATGCTTTAAGCAATGCGATTAACCCTTTAATTACTTTATTTGGTTTCGAGTTCGCCGGCTTATTCGCTGGCTCTGCTCTGATAGAGATGGTTCTAGCTTATCCTGGACTAGGTCTACTGACTTTAGAAGCAGTAAGGAAACAGGATATTAATATAGTTATGGCTAACCTTTTACTAGGAAGCTTAATGCTAGTCTTAGGAAATCTTCTGGCTGACTTGGTTTTAAAAAAGATAGATCCGAGAATAAAATAAAGCTAGGCTTGAATAGTTTCTAAATCTTCTACAAAATTACTAAAAGCGATCATCGCCTTATTAATCCCCATATCTAAATCTACAAGACTCGCTTGATCATCCATATAAGCAGGTGAGGACACTATCTTATTCTTCTCATCCACTATACATTCGGTGCTTAAACATTTAGCTGATTTCACACCTATAGTTTCAAGAGCCTGATTAGGACCATCATCAAGCCCTAAAGTGAGTAAAATCTCTGGTTCTAAATCATGCAGAGAAAGAGCGACTAGAACTGGGGCGATGCAGATAGCTAAAATAGCTTTCTGCGTAGTAAACGCTTCACGGATAATTCTTTTAGAATCTTCATCGATAGTAGCTTTTACTCCATCAATAGCAAAGCTACAGAGATTTTTAGCTACCCCAAAACCACCAGGGATGGCAAGAGCATCATAATCATTCATAGAGACCGTAGAAAGGTCTAATATATCGCCGCGAGCTATGCGAGAGGCTTCCACAAGAACATTACGCTCTTCATTTAACACAGAACCGTCTATAAAATTAATTACATCTCTTTGTAATTTATTCGGCGCGGTACACTGGAAGCTCATTCCAGCCTTCTCTATCGCTGTCAGTGTTAGCACTGCCTCACGAATTTCACTACCATCCTTAGCGCCAGAGCCAGCAAGTAAAACTAAAACTTTTTTCTTTTCCATAAACTTTATTTTACTCGGAATAGCATCATTAACGCAGAAATTGGAGTTTGGCTACAGTCCCGAACTAATTTACTGGCGCGGAAACAGCCTCTGGAGCCTTAAGCTTCGCCGTAATCTGAAATTCCTTATAAACCAGTCCATCACTATAATCTCGCGAACCACTTAAAAGCACGTCAGAGAAATACTTTGAGCTATGACTTAAATTTACAGCGAAGCCTGAAACCTCGTTTACTTTTTCGGCCTTACCGATCATCACTAAATTATTTTTAGCAGCGCTAAAACGCTCTATCCATAAACCTTTAGGGGTTAATTTACTGAGTTCCTTTAAAATTAAATCCCAAGGTGCTCGTCTTCTAGTTATCGAATAATAAAATTCTCTTTCTTTCTCTAAATCGCTTATCTCTTGCTTAATACGCTTCTTCTCTGCTATCTGCCTTTCGTACTGAGTAACTTCATTCTGGAACACTAAATACTTCTGGTCTAAACTCATATTCTGGAGAGTCGCGAAGAGGCCTAAAAGTAAACTAAAAACTAAAAATATCACCGCAAATAAATGAACAACATTCGGAAGATCCCATCTAAAAGGCTCTGAGGGAAGTTTGACTTTTTTAGTAATATCATGGAACGAGCTTACAGAAGGGAGATTCTCCATCAAGAAGCTTTCATAATCCTCTTTGAGAGTCAGTTTATGAGTTAAATTACTGAAAGAATACTCACCTAGATTAGTACCATAGATATCTATATTTTCTATACTTAAACTTTTATTCTCAAGATCATTCTGATAAATATCTAAAAAACGATTTAGATCATTCGCTGGATCATTAGTAGAACTTAAATTAGAAATAGCGATAGGGAAAGAATAGCTCCAGAAGACTATCTCCATATTAGACGAATGTGTGAACGCTGATAAAATCTCAGAATCTCGCTCTGGTTTAAAAAGATTATAATTAGCGACGAATTTATACAGCTTAGAATTTATTTTCTTTAAAAAACTCTGACAGTTAAGCCTGACGGCCTTCTGTGGAGCTACTAAAAGATAGTCACAGACTCTCTCACCAGCGACCATTCTTTCTGTAACATTTAATCTTTCACAAGAAAATAGATCTAGAAAATTAGCCCTGTCTAACTCAATACTCATAAGCTTCAGCTTTTCATCTTGCGGCGCTTCATCTGGAAGTGGGATAACTTGATAGGTTATATAACGAATTGGTAAAGAAAAAATGACCTTCGTAGAGCTAATGCCATAAGATTTCAGTTCTTGTTTTAAAGCTTGGTGAGCCTGTTTAGGTTTTTTAAAAAAATCTTCAGTACTGACTTGGGTTTTACGGACGACAGAATTTATAGAGATGAGTATCTTCTCTAAACTAAAATCTATTATTAAAGTCTGATTACTATCTTTCAAACTCTTAGTATGATAGCAACAAATACGGCAAGAGCCAATGCTGGCCCCAAACGGACTGTCTTAGATTTATCTTTCATAAGCGCCCGAAAAATTAATAAAACTGAAAAAGCTATAGCTACACTGAGTAATGAGCATTCTACGCCTCCTATCATGGTAATAAAAGCAATCATAATAGTATCTCCACCACCCCAAGCATTTTTAAGCTCACTTGGCTTAAATTCGGCTGATGAGAAAAATTCACTATTTTTATCGTAAATTTTATTCTCCTCCTCCTGCTCATGAATTAACTTAGGAGAATAAAAACGAAATAAGTAAAAATCGAAAACTATTTCATTAATAAAATAAGCGAAACCTAAATAGCAGAGTAGTATCTTCAGTCCCATGAAATGAGCTCCGAAAAATAAAATAAGCATAAAGGTAAATAGGGAGATATAAATAAAAGAAATATACTTTTCTAAAAACTTAAACCTTAAAGTAAGTGCACTAGGACAGATGGGCAAAGCGAATTTTTTATAAATTATTTTATTTGCAAAATGATTAAACGCATCAAAGAATACTAATATTAAACCAAGATTCGCAAAACTCTCTATAAACGGCACTGTTAAAAAAATCTTTGCGAAAAATATCGCAAAGATAATCCCAAAATAGCTTAAAGAATGTGGGATTCTTGCTGAATCATTATCAATAACCGCGACTGCGACGGCTATTACCAAGAAGACCAGAGTAAATAAAAAAGAAAATATACTTTTTAAACACTCTGGCAATAAAATACCAACTTCCACAAAAGCCCGAATCGGCATAAAAACTAATTTATATATAAGGGGAATAGAACATAGGCTCACAAGAAGCTCAACCACTAGATAACGTGCACCGATTCTAGTATCACAGTGAAAACATCTTCCTTGCAAGAAAAGGTAACTAAAGATCGGAATTTTTTCCCAGAAGCCTAATTTATGATTACAGACTGGGCAGAAAGATGCTGGCTTTGCAATGGAAAGCCCCAATGGAAGCCTGTAAATAAGCACGTTAGCAAAGCTTCCAAACAATGAAGCTAGTATAAAAGCGATTAAGGAATAAAAAACTGCAAATCCTATGACTATATTTCCTATAATTTACATTATATATTCCGCTTGTAGATTTGTTATTTTCCTTTACTTTAGATAAGCATTTTTCAGTGGATTATTAATTCGATATTTAAAGAATGCTATGCACACCGCCTACCTGTCTCTAGGATCTAATTTAGGAGATAGACAAAGAAATTTGGAAACTGCTCTTTCACAGATACTTCAATGTGAGGGAGTGAAGATTTTAAAATGCTCAACTTGGCTTGAAAACCCTGCAATAGAAGAAGCAGGTCCAAATCCTTTTCTAAATGGTGTCATTAAAATATCTGTAAATTTATCTCCTATAGAACTTTTAAAAGAATTACAGCGGATTGAATTGAGCATTGACTGTAATAGAGTGGAGCGTGGTAGAAAATCAGCACGAATTATAGATATAGATATTCTGCTTTTTGATAGACTTAAAATAGATTCTGCGGAATTGACTATTCCTCATCCTCGCATGTTCAGTAGGAGTTTCGTCTTAAAACCGCTTAATGAAATAGAACCAAAGATAGTGCAAGAAACCGTTTATTCTTATTTTAAACTTAAATCAGAGTATAAAATTCGCAAAATGATGCTTGCGGATTTAGATCAAATATGCCGCATAGAAGCAGATGCCTACGGTGAAGTACACTGGACTCGGGATAATTTCGTCAGTGAATTAGATAATACTGTTGGTGATTATAATGTTTTATGTAAAGATGATAATGAAATTTTAGGTTATCTTGGCTCTTGGATGATCATAGATGAAATGCATATTACGACTATAGCTACTGCTAAAAATCACATCAGGAAAGGTGTCGCAGAAGCTCTTTTAATAGCCCAAATTTTTAAAGCTCTAGAACAGAATATTAAAGCACTTACCCTTGAAGTAAGAGTAAGTAATATTAAAGCTCAAGGTCTCTATGAAAAATATCTATTTAAAAGACAGGGAATCCGTAAAAGATACTACGAAGATACTCTAGAGTCAGCCTTAATCATGTGGACCGAAGATATAAATTCTGATGAGTTTCAGAAAAATTTTAGAGAAAGGCTGATTGAGCTTGTAAATAAGAGTGAATTGTTTGATCAGTAATTAAACGCCGAAGATGAAGCTGTGGAGGACTTTTAAAAGAATTAAAGATCACCGAAGACTCCCTAAGCAATTGCTACATCTTTGTTATCTCCAAGACGCAAGTCTCGCATGGCTTTTTTTTCATTTTCAGCTTCTTGAAGCCAAGTTTGAAACTGCTCACGCTTTAAACTGATTAACTGCTGAGCTAAAAATAACATTTGCCTTGTAGCTCCAGAAGAGCCAGATTCACCTAAAACCACTTGCTGCATATTTTGCTCAGCCGTAACTAAATTTTGTTGACCTTGCTCAATGCCTACATTAGCAGCAGCAATTTGACGCGTAGGATTTATAGCTGACATACCAAACGAGTATATCATATTTTCTTAATATTTCCAGAAAATGCAGCAGATAAAAAATTCATCAAAAGTCGGTCTTAGCAACTAACAGCCTTAAATATCGATCAAAAGCTTACCGTCAGCTATGTTCAAGCCTTTCTTAAAACCTGGATCTTCATCTAGTGCAGAGATACCACGATTCGCAAGCTTTAATAAATAAGGCATAGTCGAATTACACAGTGCATGAGTACTAGTATTAGGCACAGCACCTGGCATATTAGCCACCCCATAATGAAGCACATTATGCTTAACGATTATCGGATTATCATGGCTAGTAACTTCACTAGTTTCTATACATCCACCTTGGTCTACAGCCACGTCTACGATTACCGAACCATAACCCATCTGCTTAACCATACTCTCAGTGACCAACATAGGTGCTTTTTTACCAGTAATTAATACAGCACCGATAACTAAATCAGATTCTAAGACTCTCTTCTCTATCGCAGAAGAAGTACTAAAAATAGTAGCTACTCTGCTACCGTATAAATCATCTATCTCTGAAAGAGCATTTAAATTATTATCAAAAACATTAACATGCGCGCCCATACCCACCGCTATTTTCAAAGCTGCTCTACCAACTATACCAGCACCAAGAATAGTTACTATCGCAGGAGGTACACCAGCAGCACCACCTAAAAGAATGCCTCTCCCTGGATGCTGATCATTAACACCTCTCTCTAAGAATCTTGCCCCGATCTGAACAGACATGCGCCCAGCTACCTCTGACATTGGCTTCAACAGTGGCAATCTACCTGATCTATCTTCTATAGTCTCATAAGCTATACAGTGAGCCCCAGTGCGAGTAAGTGCATCAGTTAAAGTCTTACTAGAAGCTAAGTGTAAATAAGTAAAGAGTATGTGCCTTTCCTCGATTAACTTATACTCTTGCTCTAAAGGCTGCTTTACCTTGACGATAATATCTGATTTCTTAAAAACTTCTTCTGTGGTATCTAAGATAACCGCTCCAGCTTTTCTATAAGCTTCATCATGAAAACTACTACCAGTACCCGCACCAGCCTGAACATAGACATTATGTCCAGCTTCATGCAAAGTACGAGCCCAGTCTGGAGTCATAGCTACTCTGTTTTCATGTGCAAGTATTTCCTTAGGAACGCCTATTTTCATTAAATTTTATTATAACAAGCACGGGCGTGTAGCGAAGCTCCAATTTCTGCGGCTAAACTTTCGCAGGCATCTCTGCTACTAAGATTTTTCCTTTATGCTTTTCGTAAGGAGATATCTTCGCACCAGAAACTACTATACAGTCTTCAAGCTCCGCTCCCTCACCGATTTCCACATTATCCCAGATCACACAGTTTTTCAAGCTTACAGTATCAGCGATCACAGTCTTATCACCAATTTCATTATCTTCGATTAAACTTGCGAGTGGTGATATATCCTGAGAGCGAATTAAGGGTTTAAAACTTTCAAAGTTTACTGAACCAGAAGCTATATCTTTCATCGTCTGAATGTACTGCTGTGGTGTACCAATATCAGCCCAATAAATATCTGCATCCACCGCCACAGCCTGCATATAAACTCCAGCTTCTAGAAGCTTAGGGAAAAGATCATGAGCGACATCATATGTGGGAGCTTCTTCCACATCAGGAATCATATCTAGAATCTCAGGTTCAAAAAAATAAATACCCGTATTAGCCCAATTAGAGAGAGCTTCTTCTGGCTTCGGCTTTTCTTGGAAATTAATAACCCGACCTTTACCATCAGTTACAACTACACCAAAATGAGTTGTATCTTGCACCTGCATCTTAGCGATAGTAACTTTACAGTTATTGTCTTTAACTGCTTTTTGGTGTGCTTTTAATAATTTAGTTAAATCAGCATTAGTAAGCGCATCGCCCATGATAATACAGACAGTAGAGCCTTTCAAATATTCCCTGCAAGCCCTGATACCACCAGCAACACCAGAGAGTTTCGATTCATGTATAAAATGAATATCTATACCTTCTCTCTGTTTAATATCAGCAAAATAATCATGTAACTTCGACGCAAGATGATATGTATTAGATACTACATCTGTAATACCGTGCTTTTTCAGTAAGAGGAGTATATGCTCCATTACTGGTCTGCCAGCTATCTGCACAAGTGGTTTAGGTAAAATATTAGTGAGAGGTTCCAGTCTAGAACCGATTCCAGCGGCAAGCACCATTGCTTTTATTTTTTTGTCTTCCATCTGCTAGGATATTGTAGCAAAATTCATAGAACTACCGCCAATATAGAGCTTTAAAAATTAAAATAGCGTTACAATTAATTGATATGAGTTTAATTAAGCAAGAAAAAAGAGAAATCATCGTCGTTATCACGCTGGTAGCTCTTTGTTTATTATCTTCGATCCTTGGCATGGTTCTTTTAAAAGACGGGCAAGGTCAAATGCACTCTGGGAACGAAGTCAAAAAAGAGTTATTATCTCAAATTGGTAATTATCAGGATTATATTCCAATCATTGGGCTTGAAGGTGTTATTTATGATGGCTTTGCAAAAAGCAGCCCTTTTAGTTCTGCTACCGATGCAGTTAGCTGTAAACAGGAATTACAAAAAGCCTTAGATGATAAAAAAGCGAAGGCTGTTCTTTTAAGAATGAATAGCCCAGGTGGAACAGTTGCAGCTAGCCAAGAAATTTACCAACTGGTAAAGAAACTTCGCGAAGCTAAAAAACCAGTATTAGTTTCTATGGGAGACATATGTGGCAGTGGCTGCTATTACATAGCGAGTGCCGCTGATTCCATAGTCGCTAACCCTGGCACTCTCACTGGCAGCATAGGTGTTATCAGTCAGGGAGTAAATCTTAAAGGTTTTTTTGATAGGCTTGGTATTAAAGATCAAACATTTAAAGCAGGTAAATTTAAAGACATAGGCTCCAGCCAAAGAGAATTAATGCCTGAAGAAATAAGTATCTTAAATAAGCTCCTTGAGAACAGTTATGATCAATTTCTAAATGATATTCATGCCGGTAGAGGCATAGAGATAGATAAGCTTCAGGTTATCGCAAGAGGGATAATTTACACTGGCTCTCAAGCCAAAGAAGTCGGTCTAGTAGATCATCTTGGGACACTAGAAGACTCTAAACTACTTTTAAAGGATTTATTAAAAACTAAATACAAAGTAAAAGGTGCTGACAGTCTAACATTCAGAGAGACTTGGGATGGCGGTCAATTTTCTTCACTAGAAGGTCTGTTCGGTATGAAGATGTCACAGAAAGACTCTATAAAGAATCTTTTAACTGGTGAAAACGGTACAGCATCTTCCGTATTTCAACCACTATGGCTAATGGAAAGATGAAAATCAAAGAACTATTTATCCCAGTAATTCCACTTACAGAAGAGCTTACTGGAAAAGAACTTAGGATAGTAGATCATCTGAATTTAACAGGTTCTAGTCCTAGGAATATAGGTTTCATCCCTGTTACGGAGTTGTATACATCCCAGTTTAATAGCGAAAACGCAGGAATTGGAGCTCAGCAGCAGTGCCTAGAAATTAAAGTTGCTGCTCTTGCCAACGGTGAAGTGCCTTCCGAAGAGGAAAAATCTTTATTACTTTCACAGGGTATACAGGCTTATAGTTATGCCTTAATGCCTCTAGCTCTTTACTACTGTGCAGAGGGTTACACTCTTTCAGCTAAAGCCTACATACCATCACTACCTAAATACTTCTCCATGACAGGTTTTCACTCAGGAATTAAAGCTGCGTCTAAAGAAAACAACTTAGATATGGCAGTTTTATTTTCAGAGAAACCGTGTTCTTGGGCTGGTACTTTTACAAAAAATGCGATGAAAGCTATATGCGTAGAACATAACATAGAATTAAAATCTAAAACCGTTCACGGTCTTATCGCTAATTCTGGTAACGCGAACTGCTGCACTGGAGAAGAAGGGATTAAAGCAGATAATGATTTAAGGAAACTACTTGAAGATTTTCTTGAAAATACCGTAGAAATTGAAGTCCGCGAGCAGTCCACACAAGACACGGTTGCCAGACTTGCAAGTTCAAGGCTGAGGAGGACGAATGACCGCAGTGTACTTAATGTACATGAGGATCATGAGGACGATGAAAACGCAGAAATTGGAGTCCGGCAACCGTGTCCAAAAGTGCTGTCGGCAAGTACGGGGGTTATAGGACGTAAGCTTGACCTGAGTCACGCTAAAAAGGTTTTCACAGAAAAAATAAAAGAAAAGAAAAATTCTAAATCCTATGAAGCTGTCTATGATTTCGCTAGAGCGATTATGACCACAGATACTGTTCCGAAGATCAGTCAGGATCAGAAACAGCGATTTCTTGGCATCTGTAAAGGTTCTGGCATGATAGCTCCAAACATGGCAACCATGCTCGGTTTTATTATTACGGATGTGAGAATTTCTGGACTTGATAATGAAAAAGTTACGGAATTTATGCAAGAAACTGTAAGTGAAATCGTCAATGCTACTTTTAATAACATCAGCGTAGATGGCGATACTAGTACTAATGACATGGTTCTCCTCTTAAATAATTTCACTGGAGAGGAAATCAACCAAGAAGAGTTTAAATCATCTCTTGAAGAGGTCTGCAAAGGACTCTGCTATCAGATTATTGCAGATGGTGAAGGTTTAACCAAAATCATAGACCTAAAGCTAGAAAATTTACCCATCAGTCCATTAAATCTTCAAAAAATCGGCAGAAATATTATTAATTCGATGTTAGTTAAAACCGCTATCTTCGGTAATGACCCCAATTGGGGGCGCATAGTTGCAGCTTTCGCACGGGAAGAAGCGCTACTAGAAGGTTTAGACATGAGCTTAATTGAAGTTAATCTATTAGATAGCTGTGTTTTTAAAAATGCTTCTGCACAAATTTTTGGAGCGGATTTAGATAAACTCGCTAAGCGATTGAAACAGGCAAGGCACGTAGAGATAGTTATAAGTTTAACTAAAAATAAATCAACTATCGAAAGCAAAGCTTTAAATTCTGCACATTTCCTTGGAAATGATCTAAGTTATGACTATGTCAAGATTAATGCAGAATACACTTCTTGAAACCGCAAAAATGCAGAAGATCAGATTATACGTTGCGGGTGACGGTTATACCGACTGTCTCTAATAATCACTACAAAGCCAAGCAATAAAAGTACCACAGAGATTTTTACTCTCATTAAGATCCTGCTTGATTTGGTAAGCATCACTAGCCTCGATTAAAGCTACATAAGGTCTGACGTCGTAAACATAACGAATATTCTCATAATTGGAATTATATTGATGTTGTTTTAGGTAATAATTACAAGACTGAACATTTCTGTTGTCAGAAGTAGAAAGGCCGTAGGCCCTGCACATCATCGGACGAATCTGGTGTACCGAACAGCCACCCGATTCACCTAAGAAAGGACAGCTGTATTTAAAATCATTAGGGTTTGCATCTTCTTTAGTCGGTCTATGTTTATTGGTGAGCTTTAACTCATAGCCATACTTTTCTACGTGCTTGCTTTGAATATCTCTAGCCTTCGCTTTATAAATTTCGATATCACGCCCTTCTTCTTTAAGCTTCTGAGCTAAATATTTATATTCCGAGTAATAGAGTACAGGATAGTCATTATGACAGCATTCTGAACAACTATAATAAAAGCAGGTGTCTTCATTAACCCCAGTGAGATCACAGACCTCGGTCTGAATATCCTTAATCTCTTGATAAAGCACACCTAGATTATTAACCACTTCCGAAGGTGGATAAGTATGCTTATTAGGTAATTTCTTTAAGCTAACTTTCTTAGTTAAGTCTGGGAGATACTGCTCTCTGTACTCTAACATCACATCATCAGCTTTCCCTAAATCTTTATTACGTCTATGATATAAAGCAAGTAAACGTAATCTCTCTGGCTTTAAAGATTCTTCTTTTAGATTATCAAATAAGTTTTTATTAGATAGTATTTCAAACGCTTTAGGGTAAAGCTCTTCAAGTTGATTAACTAATATAAAATCAGTATAGTAAACGATTACAGTTGGTAATAAATTAACGATAGTATAAAAATCTATATTCTTGAATCTTTTATCTAATTCCTCATCTAACTGAACATATTTATAAATCTTGGTATAAATATCTATAAGCTTCTTCGCAAGCGAGTTAGCTATAAATTCATTTCTTTTTATCGCAAAGAGATTTTTCTCTTCTAAATGAATCTCATAGGTCAAAGCATTTAAAATAAACAAACCCTTGATATCCAAAGAATCCATCAGGTCTGGTCTATTAATTAATTCTTCATGTAAGCTAAGAGATTTACCTTGAAGATACCTGCTTAAATATTTATTAAATCTATCTTTCTGGCTTCTTTTATAAAAAATATCCTGATAACCAGAATCATAAGTCTTTAATGCATCTAGGGATTTTAACCTGTTTTGATCTTGTGACATAAGATATATATTAATCCCTTTTTTGATTTAGTGGTACCGCAGGTCGGACTCGAACCGACACTCTTTAAGGGAACTTGATTTTGAGTCAAGCGCGTCTACCGATTCCGCCACTGCGGCAGTACCAGACTTCTAAATTAAGATCCAGCCATCATAGAAGCTACTTCATCTGCGAAGTTATCTTCTTTTTTCTGTATACCTTCACCAACTTTAAGTAAAACAAAAGCATCAATAGTCGCCCCACCTAAATAATCTTTAACCTTCTGGTCTGGATTTTTAATAAATGGCTGTTCGTCTAAAGTCTTCACTGCAAGAAGCTTACTGATTCTACCCTCAACAATCTTCTCTTTAATCTCATCAGGTTTCCCTTTAAGATCATCTTTCTGCATCTCTATATTCTTCTCAGCAGCAATTACTTCAGCAGAAATATCAGCTCTAGTTTTAAACTCTGGAGCTGGATTACTAGCAGCTACATGCATAGCAATATCTAAAGCTTTATCTTCAGTCACAGCAGTACCAGATAAAGTAACTAAAGCACCAATTTTATAACCAACAGGGTGTATATATGGAGCTACTACACCATCAGTCTTTAAATAAGCTAATCTTCTAAGCTCTATCTTTTCACCAATTTTAGAAATCTGCTCAAGGATAGTCTCACTTAAAGGCTTTCCTTCAAAATCTACAGCTAGAACTTCTTCTAAATTATTAGACTTAGTATCTAAAGCTATCTTCGCAATTTTCTTAGCAAAGTTAATAAAATCATCATTCTTAGCAACGAAATCAGTTTGACAATTAAGCTCAATAAGAGTCGCAGACTTCTTATCATCAGCCACCGCCACTGCAATAATTCCCTCAGCAGCGATGTTTCCAATCTTCTTAGCAGCACCAGCTATACCTTTCTTACGCAAATAATTAACAGCTTCTTCTATGTTTCCATTAGACTCGGTCAAGGCCTCTTTACACTTCATCATGCCGACACCAGTCATCGCTCTTAACTCAGCTACGTCTTTTGCTCCAAAACTCATCTTCTTTTAAATTCCTTTATCTCTCGAAAACTATAATAGCTTATCTCTTAGATATTTTTTGCTTAGCTGCCAAAATCACATCCATAAAATACTTAAGCAAGAAGCTAAGTGAACTAATAGAGTCATCATTAGCAGGGATAGGAAAATCTATACCAGTAGGATCACCATCTGTATCTACCAAAGAAAGTATAGTAATGTTGCCTTGTTTCTTTGATTCTGTTATAGCTAATGCATCTTTCTTCTGATCAAGAACCATAACTACATCTGGCCTACCTTTCATCTTCTTAAGGCCACCTAATGATCTATTGAGTTTAAGAATCTGTCTATTAATAGATGCTATTTCCTTTTTCCCAAGACCTTTAAAGCCACCAGTATCTCTAGAGTGCTCAAGCTCTCTAAGAGTGTTTAATCTAGATCTAATTATGTCGAAGTTAGTAATTAACCCACCTAACCACCTTTGGTTAATGAAAAAGATACCTGCTCTTTCAGCTTCAAGCTTAACTAATTCAGAAGCTTGCTTAGAAGTACCTACCAATAGAATATTTCTATCAAGCTTAACTTGTTTTTTTAAAAATTCTGCGGCCCTCATCATATTAGAGACCGTTATAGAAACATCAATAACATGCAAGCCATTCTTCGCAGAGTGAATGTAGGCATCCATCTTAGGATTTTTCTTACGAGTAGGGTGCCCTAAATGTGAACCAGCTGCTACTAATGCTCTTAGTAATTCTTTGGCTTCAGCTTTTTTAGCCTCAAGCTTCTCTAATTTTTCAGCTTCTGTTGCTGTATCATTCACGCTATTTGCTTCTTTTATTTCTATTGACATATTATTTTACCATCTACATTATTAGTCCCAAGTCAAGACAATTAAGCAGGCTAATTATTCTAGCAATTAACTTACTAGGTTTGCAATCTTTTGAAAATTCAATGATAAGATAAAAATCATGGCGACTATTGGTGAAGTTTTCGAGGAAATGCACAAGCATTTCAACCCAGAAGGAGCAGCAGGAATCGCTGCAACTTATCAGTTTAATATTTCAGGCCCAGAAGGTGGAACATGGGTTTTTTCAATAAAAGATAAGGAATGTGAATTCAGTTCTACTCCATTATCAAATCCGAGTGTAGAAATAGCGATGAGCGATAAAGACTGGATCTCCATTCGTGAAGGCAGACTCAATAGCCAAATGGCTTTTATGCAAGGTAAGCTAAAAGTTAAAGGCGACATGGGGCTTGCGATGAAACTACAAAACATTTTCCCTATTAAAGCCTAGGAGCAAGAGTCGATGAGACTATTATTAATAGCGGGAACGCATGGAGTAGAACCTCAGAGTTCTGCTTTTTTAAATAGCCTTCTTACTCAAATTCTATCTATAACTGATGGTGATGGGAATTCAGGAAATGAGTCTCTGCATAGATCTATAGACACTGGTTTTAATAAAAAATCTATAGGAGTATTCTCACTATCCCAGCTGCTTGGGGTGACTGCACATGAAGCTGAAGATACTGCTATCCAGATTAATGATTTAGAGCTAAATGTAAATGAATTTAACAATTTTAAAATCATCGCAATACCTGTATTAAATCCACATGGTTTAAAAAACTTCACTCGCCATAATCATCACGACGTAGATTTAAATCGTAATATGCCAAGCCAAAACTGGCAGAGTGCAAAGTTTAGAATAGATGGTGAAAAAAATCCCTATTATCCTGGTGATTTTCCAGCAAGTGAAATTGAAACTCAACTATTAACTAAATTGATAGAGGGACTTGATTTTGATTTAATTATTAGTTTTCATACTAACCATTTCATTCGCTTCCCGAATCCCCCACAAATCAACTATGATGGGCTCGGTACTCATAAAGACTTTGCCATAAAACTTGCACTGGATACTGAACTGGAATTCACCGAAGATATCGGCTATCCAACTCCTGGCTCACTTGGTTCTTACTCTAAAGATAAGGGTCTGGACTGCATTACCATTGAGTTTGATGATAATATTACAGCAGAAGAACTTAATACTAAATACCTTAAAGCCTTTACCGAAAATATAATTTCACTATTTAAGAATCAATATTCAGATCTTAACGCAAAGACTATATAAGCAATGGACAGGATTTTTCAAGACAAAATCAATGATCTTAAAAAACAAAATTTATACAGAGATCAAAATGTAATTAATGAGCGACTTTCAAGACAGAAAGAACTAATAAATTTCTCAAGTAATGACTATCTTGGGCTTGCTGAATGCTCCATTTCGGAAATATTAAATATCAATGCTACAGATTACTCAGTCAATAATTTAACAGAATTAATGCAAATCCCTTTTGGTAGCAGTGGTTCAAGGTTGACAACTGGCACGCACCTAGAGCATAAAGAGCTTGAGGACTGCATCTCAAATTGGAAAGCCTGTGAAGACACTATCATTTTCAGTAGTGGCTATTTAGCAAATCTTGGTGCCTTATCTGCATTAATAGATAAAGAGGATGTCATCTTCATTGATGAACTTGCACACTCGTGCATGTGGGATGCTCTCAGGATTAACAATGCAAGAAAATATATTTTCGCGCACAATGACGCTCAGGAATTGAGGAGACTTATTCAAAAATATCGCAACCAATATACCAATTCTTTCATCATCACAGAGTCCATATTTAGCATGGATGGTGACCTTGCCCCCTTAGATGATTTAAAATCCATCGCTGACGAATATTCATCATTCTTATATATAGATGAGGCTCACAGTACTGGCATATATGGAGCAACTGGAGCAGGTCTTATCAGTGAATATAAAGAGAAGAATCCCGAGCAAAATTTCAGCAACCTTATTCAAATGGGGACACTGTCTAAAGCGATTGGTCTTGAGGGTGGCTATATCTCTGGATCATCTTCACTGATTGACTTCTTACGCAATAAAGCACGAACTTACGTCTATTCAACAGCGAGTTCTCCTTTCTTAATGAAAATCGCTCAGCATAATATCCAAAAAATCATTCACGAGAATGATCTTCGCCAAAAGCTTTTCAGTAATATTAAATATTTAGACTCACTACTCAGTAATCTTAAAACTAAGAATGAAATAGATATTGAACATAAATTTCACTGGACAAATTTCGGCAGTCCAATATTCACCATACAATTTCAAGAGATAGATAAGTGCCTCACTGTTAGTAACAAGCTTTTAGAAAAAGGTTTTATCTGTACAAGCATCAGACCACCTACTGTAAAAATCGCCCGATTGCGAATATGTGTCAGCAGCAAACACAGTCATGATCAGATTCTCAGCTTTTATACAGCTTTGTCAATAGCTCTAGCAGCATAATTTAACTTTTTTTCTAAAATTTATCTAAGCTACAAATTCAAAATTTTGCTATAAAATATAAATAGAATGAAAGTTAATGCAAGTGCTGAATTGGAAAGGGATTGTATATCTAATTTTTCCCTAGACCAATTAGAACGTTTTTTAGCAAACTATAGTGTAACCCTACTAAGCCTGAGATTTACTGGTGATAAGGTCTCTGTAATGTTCAGGGGCACTAAAGAGAACCTTAGACTTGCAGTGAAAAGCCTATACCTTAAATCTGGTTCTTCCTTTAAAAAGACTGTGCCAGAGCATATTAAAAACTATTTAGACAGCATGGCAGATTCCAAATCTTATAAAAAAAATTACGATAAAGTCGCTGGTGACTATATTCGCCACTGTAATTTAAATAATGTAACTCCTCATCCTGAAGTTGACGAAGGTTTTGTTTACTAAAATAACCAGTGATACTAATCAGTTTATTAAACTCGCCAGATCTCTCTTGGAGAAGAAGAGCCGAGATAAGGAAAATTTGTTTATAGTTGAAGGTTTTAAGCTAATAGAGGAAGCTCTAGCAGCTGATTTCACCCTTAAATATCTTTATATCCTTGAAGAAGAATCACAGAGTACTATTGAGCTGAATCTTTCTATTCAAGAAGCTTTTAAAAAAACTGCTGCCAGTAACACCAAGAAAATATTTTTAATTCCAGAGGGGCTAATTAAAAAGATAGCCAGCACTGAAACACCACAAGAAGCACTGGCTATATTTTCTAAAAAATCGGTTCAGCAACAGTCTTCTATTAATAAAAATGAAGCTGATTTTCCTTTAAGTAATCTCTTACCTAATTTAGAGAAAGTTAGCCTATATTGCGAAAACCTTCAAGACCCTGGAAATTTAGGTGGCATTATTAGAACTGCCTTAGCAAGTGACTGTGAGAATATTTTCTTAGATAACTGTGTGGATATTTATAATCCTAAATTAATTAGAGCAAGTGCTGGAGCTGTTTTCCATGTGAAATTTCATGAAACGAATTTAGAAGAATTCTTAAAATTAAAAATGAATTTAAATATTCAAGAAAAAATAACTTTAGTTGCGACCTCTCCTAGAGCCAAACATGCCTATTATGATTTCCAACCTGAAAGCCATGAGAAAATAATTTTAATGATGGGGAATGAAGGAAAAGGTCTAAGTGGAAAGGCTTTCTCTGCCTGTGATATAACCCTTAGTATTCCGATTAGTTCTAAAGTCGAAAGCTTAAATGTACTAGCTGCAAGCACAGTGCTATTATTTCATTTTCAAAGTTTTAATAAAAAAGGCTTATAGACAAAAGTAGTGATTTTTAAAATAGAATTTTAAAACATGGAACAGATAGTAGCTTTAGATATAGGTGAAAAACGTGTAGGCATAGCCACTAGTGATACTCTTGGGCTGGGCATCAGACCTTATAAAACCGTTCTTAAAGATGAACTTATAAAAACCCTTGAGTCACTAATGAAAGAATATGAAGTTATTAAACTAGTAATCGGTCTTCCTAAGCACAGAGACGGAAATAAAAGCGAGCAGACTCTTAAAGTAGAAAGCTTTACAGAGCTGATTCGCGAAAAGTTTTCTAATTTAGATATATGCTTTGAAGATGAAATACTGACTAGTAGTGCAGCCAAAGAAAGACTTTTAGATATGGGAATTCATATCACTGAAAAAAATAAAGGACTTATAGATATGCATGCTGCTGCTATTATTCTTGAGCAGTATTTCACTCACCACTCAACTAAGGAGTAACTGGTATCTCTGCTGGCACATTAGTACTACTCGAACTGGTATCGGTAACAGAAGTACCAGGCACAGAGACTGGAGCAGGCGCTGGAACTGGACCCTGGACTGGTTTAGTGTAAACCCCATATTTAGCCCCTAAATCTAAAAGCTTATTAATACTCTTTTTCGCTTGAGCTTTAGTCTCATCTGTAAGAGGAATAGAATCAAGCTTGGTGTTTACTTTATTAACAGCTTTATCTACGCTCTGTGTAACTGCCTTAGCTACAGGCTCACGAGTGATTTTTAGTCCTAAATCCTTCGGTAATGCTAAAGGCTGATCACCGATCAACTGGAAATCTTTTACTTTCACTTTAGGTTTTTTCGATTCACCATGAACATTAAAAGCCATCATAAGCCTCTCTGGCAAAGTTAAATTTAAATCAAAATTTAAAAAGCCTTTAAAACTTGAGCTGCCACTGCCTTTTAAAGTCGCATATTTACTTTCAGCTAAAAGATTATTCATCTGTATAAGCTTGCTCGCAACAGAGAAGTCAGAGCTAGCAGCAAGGAAATGCCCTTCTAAAGCTTTATCTATACTAGTAGTATCTATAGGTAAGAATTTAATATATTTATCTTTTTTCTTTTTCAGATCTAATATCACTGGGATATTAATATCAGTGAATTTCAGTTTACCATTAGCGATAAGGCTTCTAGACTGCTGCTCTGGAGTTTTACCACTGAAACTAAGTCTATACTGAGGTATCTCAAAAGTCCCTTCTACTGGTGCTTTAAACTTCGGATCAAAAGCATGCAGAACTTCATGAATTTTAAGACCACTCAAAGCCCCAGTGGAACTAACTTGCATCGCAAAGCTCACTAAATCTATATTAGTATTTAAAGTGAAATTTAAATTACCCGTAGCATTTCTACTTTTATCTACACTCTCGATCTTCATAGAACCCTTACTAACATTGAGCTGTAGATTAGGATTTTTTATTAAACTCATAGCCGTATTTAAATTTAATAGAGAGCTTATCTTTAAAAGATTTCTTTCAGCTGCACCTATTCTAAAATCATTTAAAGTAAGAGTGCCAGAGCCATACAGAGTTTTTAAAACATCACCACGTAAACTAGCATTAAGATCTACGTGCTTCTGTGAACCATTAAAAGCAAGCAGCTTAGCAGAAGTATCCAGCATAGCTTTAGGTAAATCTTTAAGATTAATCTGCGCTCTTAAAGATCCTTTTACTGGAATACTGCTTACATCTAAAGGAATAGTCTCTAGTGAGCCTTTAAAACTCAGCTTAGAGTCACCCTTATCAAAGAAATTCGTATGAAAATCTATCTCAGAGAGCTTTTCTCTTGGCTTATCACTGATATAAATATCCTTAATATCTAAATTTAAATTTCTAAATCTAAGTGGAGCTCCTTTATATGGCTCGAAAAGGATATTTGCGTTTTTAATTTTCAGTAGATCTAGGCTAAGACTCTTAAGACCTTTATCTCCAGTCTTCATCTCTTCGCGCATTAAATCTTCTTCACTAGGTTTTAGTAGTTCCTGTAATTTAGTAAAATCTAAACCTTTTAAAGAAACTTCTCTTTTCTGATTCTCGACTAAAGTAAATACTGGTGATTCGACTAGAAGAGCTTCTACTAGCAGCTTTCTTTTCAGTAAAGATTTTAATTTCGCTTCTATATAAAATTTATCTACAGTTAAAGCTTCACCGATTTTAATATCTTCTATTACTAGACTAGGATTTAGCTTAATAAAACTCAGAAAACTGAATCTCACCTGATTAAACTCGACACTCAGACCAGTGTTTTTAACGATCTGCTCTTTTACGATTTTCGCCCAGTTATTTTTAAAATAAAACTCAAAAAAAGCATAAACCCCAGTCAAGATTAAGGTGAAAACTAATAAGCAGCTTAGAAATATTTTTCCAAAAGAGGCTATGGTTTTGGTCATATAGAGATTATATCGTCCAATAAAAGTGGTAGCTGGGGGCGGAATCGAACCGCCGACCTGAGGGGTATGAATCCTCTGCTCTAGCCAACTGAGCTACCCAGCCACGCGAACTAAGATTTTAACACTTTTAAGATATTAGGAACTTATCAGATTTCAGAAAAAAGAATAATTTTTTCTTGGCAGTATATAATTTTCAGAATGGGCTTACCTAATGCGACTTTTAAAAGTCTTGAGATATCCGCTAAAGGACTTATTAGTAGAGCTGATGTAAAAGCTAAAATTATTAAAAATACTAATAAAGGGATTAGATTTTTTGTTCAAAGAGATTTAATAAATATCCCTGAACAAGAGTTAATAAATATCCCTGAAGATAGTGCGATACTCGCTCATGTAAATAATATCTCTAGCACGCAGAGAAACACTGTTCTAAGCAATGGTACGGATTCCATCTGCCTTACTGAGCATTTTCTAGCTGCCTGTGCTCTAGCGAACCTTAATAATATAGATGTTTACCTAGATAATGAAGAACTGCCTTTCGGGGATGGTTCTGCTAACTTATGGTTAGAGCTTTTTAAAAAACATAATTTAATTCAGACTGTAAAAGAATCACAGATAAAGCTTAAAGAAGAAATTTACATCGAAGACCCTAATCAAGCACATAAATATATTAAAGCTGTGCCTACAGATGCTAATTTCACTGCGACTTATCAGATGGACTGGAATCATCCGAAAATAGGAAAGCAGGCTTACACTTGGGCTTTAGATAAAGATGCGATAGACGAAGCCGCTAACGCTAGAACTTTCAGTACTGAAGCTGAAAACCAGATGCTCGGCTTAAGCGGCTGGATAGTGGGTATTACTGAAACTGATTTCACTGTGCCTTTAAGATTTCCAGACGAACCTAGTAGGCATAAGGTTTTAGATCTCATCGGAGATCTTTATCTTTCAAGTATTAATCCACTGAATTTTCAAATGCAGGTAATAAGCAATCAGGGCGGCCATTATCTAAATTCTTTGCTCGCAAGGGAATTAAGTAAACTGTGAAAATATTATCAGACCTAAAGTTCAAGACTAGGCAACCGCCTGATAGTAAAAGAAGAATTTTTCTGCTAATTCTTTTCTGTTTCACTTTTACCATAAGCTCTCTAAATGCCTTACAGGCAGATGATTTCATTATAAAAATCACTGGACCTCATTTAGATAACCTCTCAGCATTAAGCATTAAACTTGCTGTAGATCCTAAAAAATACTGTGAGCTTGATAAAGAGATTAATATAAATAGGCAGACTTTCTTTAAGAATGTCGACCCGCAGGGCTCACTTATTAATGTTTCGTTTAAGACGAGTACAGCTAATCTTCTGAATACTAAAAGCGTCTCTGCTGTAATTAAGGACAGTAATTCAGAAACTATAGAAATAAAAGGAAAGCTTAAAAGGCTTAACTATACTGGAAAATTAAGTGCAAAAGTTTTAAGTGCTGAGCTGGTAGCTGATTTCGGTAAAGAGCTGGACAACAAGCTTATTAGCACTGTGATAAGCATCACCAAAGAAGATGATTTATTACCTTTTTTTGGAATCACGAAAGCCAAAATACTAGGACCTAATCCTAGATTATATTCCAAGAAAATGTTTATCAGTATAGGTGATATAGAAACTTATGGTTTTAATTTAGAAAAAAATATCACGAATATGAAAATCAATAATCAGAAAGCGGATTTGATTAACAAAAAAATGATAATTGCTAATATCACTCTAGATGAAATACCCGAAAACAGTAAATTGCCTATTATCCTATCTATGATGGTGGCTGGGAAAGAGGTTAAGAAAAATATTGGGGTTATTGATTTGATAGAATCGGTGGAGTTAAGGTAGGATTGCATCCCAAAGATTCTGGAAGAAAGTTTTATTTGGGTCTAAGCGACCTAGTTTTTTCTTTTTATAATAAAAGCGAAAGAAAGGATGGATAAGCAAGAAAAGTAGCCATGAAAATGCAATAACCATGGTTGTCACATAATCTAAATTAGACTCACTCATAAACCTTCTCCTTATTTTCTGAATGGTAGTACCACTCATCTAGAATGTCAATGCTGCGGTAGATGCAAATGATGCCAACTAAGCTTATGCTAGAAACTATTATGAATTTCAATATACCAATATCTTCAATCCTATAATTAGCATTAGTTAATTCCATAAAAATCATGCTTGCAAAAGAACTTAATAACCCAAAGCCAATGTATTGAAGAAGATTAGCCCGATGTTTAATAGATTCTGGAAGATCTTTCATTTAAATTAGCTTCGCAAAAATTAGAAAAAATTTTTAGGGGTCATTTTTCCTCAGAGTTAAAAACTAGAAAATTTTCCAGACTATAATTAGGACTATGGGTGTAAAAACAATATCTTATTTTTTCTCTATTTATTTTCAAGACGAATTATCTAATCAAGGTCCTACTTGGAAATCTGAATTTGATATTGCCATTAGGAAAGCTTTAACAAATTTATTTGAAGGGGAGCCAATTTTGCATCCAGCTCCACCAGCCCTCGGAATTCCAGAAGAAATTATTAATGACATTCCTCTTATTAGCCTAGTGTCTAAAGATAGATTCCACGAATGTAGTGCTACAAAGAAAAAAATAAATTTTAATTGGACATTGACTAATGATGAACAAAAAGATTTCAATAAACAGAAATCGCATTTCAAAAACTTGTTTGCTTATGCTAAAAGTTTAGAACTATCAATTCAGCGTATTGCTGTAGTTGCTAATTATTCTACTGATTTAGACAATATCGCAGCCAAACATCTTCAAGGGAAGTTCTTAAATATAGATCAATCTTTAGATATTCAAGAAGCTACCATACGCTACGTGGAGCTTGTCAATAGAGAAGAACTCAAGATTAATAACATAACGGAATTTTCTGCAGCTTATAGTATGAAAGAACTTAAGATTAAAAGAGATATTAATACTTATCATTTAACACCTTACAATTTATCTGAAGATAACTTATTTAATATCTTTTCTGAATTCGTAGATAGAGAATTAACTCAAAGTAAAGTTAAGAGGTTAATTCAAGATGAGTAGCTCTTCCAGTGCTTCAGGTAATTTTGATCAAAATTCACCAGATCCAGAAAAATTTGCAGTATTACCAGAAGAGATAAAAAAAGGTCTTTCAGAATGGTTCCAAACTGAAGAATTTAAACAATTACCAAAAGAGACAAGAAATTATTTTTTTAAACGATTCTCGCAAAATGAAAATAAACCACAGCAAAATCTTGAGACACAGACATTCAAAATAGAACAAGATATAAGTGCCTTAAAAGAAGAGGTTGAAAAATCTAAAAAAACACTTGATGAAAAAATGCAAGAATCTCAAAAAAGACTTGATGAAAAAATTAGAGAATTAGAGCAAAAATTTGAAAAAACACTTGATAAAAAAATCACAGATCAGCAAACTCAAATTATTGCTCTCTGCGGAATTTTTGTAGCTATCATTGCTTTCGTAACTAATAACGTCACAATTTTTACTAAAGCAGATAATCTTTATCAAGCATTAGTATTTATGGTTATTTTCTTTATATTAACCGCAGGGATAATTTTAATCAGTTATCAACTATCAAGACAAGCAAATAACCAAGTAGATAACAAGGATGTAATCGGAATGCTCATCTTAATCACTGTTATAACCATTTTCTTGATTGTTTTCGCACAGAACTTAGATCACATAAAGCTTATATCGAAACAAAAGTTAACTCCACCCCACCTACAACAGATCGTTCTCCAGTAAATGAACATAAAAAATTACAGCTGAAAGGAAATTGAAAATATATTGGCGAAACTAGCTCTCAATCTTAAGCTGAGTTTCTAGTGCCTCTAGTTCACGTACTTTCACATGATAGCAGCGGTGTTCAATCCAGAATAGACCAATGAGTGCTGGAGCTACAAAAAGAGCTATCTCCAAGATATACTCCCAATCAAGATTTGGTAACTTCATGAATAACTCCTTTTTCTAATATACTTAAGCCTCGTAAAATACATTCTATTCCTAGGACAAAAAATAGTCCAGCGATGGCATAGCGATCTAACTTTTCCCCAGCTTAATTCGCACTTTAGTCACCTATTAATTAATCTGCCATAATATGATTTGGTGAATAATCAAAACCCTGAGCAAAAAACGAGAGACAACATCGATAAGATGCTGGAAACTGCTGGCTGGGTAGTGCAAGATAAAGATAAAATAGACTGGTCAAATCATAAAGGTATCGCTATTCGAGAGTATTCTACAGATACTGGTCCAGCTGATTATGTTTTATTTATTAATATAGATGCTGCCAAATTTCCGATTGGAATAATCGAAGCAAAACCAGAAGATGAGGGTCAAAGAATCAGTATTCATGAGGAACAGGTACTTAGATATGCGGAAAGCAAGCTCAAATACTGTATCGCTACTGAGCCTATACCTTTTCTCTATATCTCTACGAGCATAAGAACTCTTTTCTTTAATCTTAAAGATCCTAAGCCTCGTTCTAGAGAGATTTTTAATTTTCATAGACCAGAGACTTTAATAGAATGGTCTCAAGATGAAGGAACCCTAAGATCACGCTTAGAAAATTTACCGCTTTTACAGACTGAAGGTTTGCGTGACTGTCAGATTAAAGCGATAAATAATCTTGAGAAATCGTTTAAACAAGCTAAGCCAAAGGCTTTAATCCAGATGGCTACAGGAAGTGGCAAGACCTTTACTGCTATTACTTTTATTTATCGACTTTTAAAATATGCTAAAGCAAAGAGAATATTGTTTTTAGTTGATACTAAAAACCTCGGCGAGCAGGCTGAACAAGAGATTAGAAATTATATTCCTCCAGATGATAATAGAACTTTCTCTGAGTTATACACAGTCCAAAGGCTTAAAAATAGTTACGTTCCACAAGACACGAAGGTTTGCATTAGCACTATACAGAGAATGTACTCTATCTTGAAGGGTGAAGCTTTAGAAGAATCTGCTGAGGATCAGAATCCTAATGAGTATGAATTTATAAGTCAAGAAAAAATGAAAGAAGTTATTTATAACTCAAATGCTCCGATTGAAATGTTTGATTTTATTATTATTGATGAATGCCACAGGTCTATTTATAATCTCTGGAAGCAAGTTCTTGATTATTATGATGCTTTCTTGATTGGTTTAACTGCTACTCCAGACAAAAGAACTTTTGCTTTCTTTAATGAAAATGTCGTCAGTGAATATACTCATGAAGAAGCTGTCGCTGATGGCGTAAACGTAGGTTATGACATTTATGTTATTGAAACTGAAATTACTAAACAAGGCTCGAAAATAAAAGCTAAAGAATATATAGAAAAACGAGATAAGTTATCACGTAAAAAACGCTGGGAGCAGCAAGATGAAGATTTAGAATATAGCTCAAAGCAGCTTGATAAAGATATAGTAAATCCGAGTCAGATTCGTAATATTATAAAAGCCTTTCGTGATAAGCTATCTGAAATATTTCCTAATCGTAAACAGTCTAATGATCAAATAGAAGTGCCGAAGACATTAGTTTTCGCTAAAACTGATAGTCATGCTGATGACATTATTTCGATAATTCGGGAGGAGTTCGGAGAAAGAAACGACTTCTGTAAAAAAATAACTTATAAATCTAAAGAAGACCCTAGCGAAGATCCTAAAAGTATTCTAGCTAGTTTTCGCAATTTATATAATCCAAGAATCGCTGTAACAGTAGATATGATCGCTACAGGTACTGATGTTAAGCCGATAGAATGTCTGTTGTTCATGCGTGATGTTAAATCTAGAAACTATTTTGAGCAGATGAAAGGACGAGGTACGAGAACGCTTGCAGCAGATGATTTAAAACGAATAACACCAAGTGCTAAAACTGGAAAAACGCATTTCGTAATAGTAGATGCAGTCGGTGTAACTAAATCAGTTAAAACAGATAGTAGGTCACTAGAAAGAAAGAAGACTGTACCATTAAAAGACCTGATGTACAGCATTCTAATGGGTTCTAAAGATGAAGATGTTTTTCTTTCAGTGGCTAGCAGACTTTCAAGGCTTAATAATGAAATTAGTCCCCAAGAAAAACAAAAATTTCAAGAAATCACTAAGGGGAAATCTTTAAATACAGTGATACACGAGCTTTTAAATGCATTTGATGCTGATGAGATTGAAATCAAGGCTAGAGAAAGTTTTCAGATAGATTCTCTGAGCGAACCAAGCGAGGAGCAAAAATCAAAGGCTCAATTAGAGCTAATTAGAATAGCTTCTTCTAGTTTTACTGGGAACTTAAATACTTACATAGAGAATGTAAGGAGAGAATATGAACAGACTATAGATGTGGTAAATATTGATAAGCTTGAGTTTGCAGGCTGGGATTCACAGGCAAAAGCAGAGAATCATATAAATGAATTTAAAGATTTTTTAGAAAAACATAAAGATGAGATAATAGCTCTAAGAATCTTTTACAATGAGCCTTATAGATTAAAAGATTTGACTTATAAGATGATAGGAGAGCTTTATGAAGTTCTTCAGCGAGAAAAACCTCACTTGGCACCGCTATATGTCTATGAAGCTTTTGAAAGGTTTGAAGAAAATAAATCCAATAAACCAGAGAATCAGCTCACAGCTTTAGTTTCTCTAATCAGAAAGGTTTGCGGCATTGATAAAACCCTTACGGCATTTGATGATGTGGTTAATCGTAATTTTAAAAGTTGGATTTTCAAGAAACAAGCTGGCTCTTTAAAATTTAATGAAGAACAAATGGACTGGTTAAGAATGATTAAAAGTCATATCACAAGCTCTTTTCATATAGATAAAGATGATTTTGAATATGCACCATTTGATGCACAAGGTGGTTTAGGAAAAATGCATAAACTTTTTGGGCTGGATGCAGATTCGGTTATTAGTGAGATGAATGAGGTATTGGTGGCGTGATGGGGCTTATGGTAAGGGATATGACTGAATCATTTCAGTCTCAGATTAATAATTTATGGACAGTTGTTCCATTAGATACAGTTTTGATAAGTCTTGAATCTGGTAAAAGACCGAGGGGGGGAGTTAAAGATATTAAAACTGGCATACCAAGCTTAGGAGGAGAACATTTAAATTCAGACGGTGGATTTAAATTTGAAAATATTCGCTATATTCCAGAAGAATTTGCTCTTAATATGCTGAGAGGACAAATTAAACAAGATGATATCTTAATAGTCAAAGACGGGGCTACTACAGGCAAGGTTTCATTTGTTAATAGAGACTTCCCTTATAGTAACGCGGTTGTCAATGAACATGTATTCATATGTCGCATCTCAAAATTCATAGATCCTAAGTTTATTTTTTACTTTCTTTTCAGCGAGACAGGCCAAAAAAGAATACTAGAAAATTTTAAAGGTTCTGCACAAGGTGGAATCAACTCTTCATTCTCAGCTGAAACATTAATTTCTTTAGCCCCCCTCAAGGAACAAAAACGCATAGTTAATAAAATCGAAGAACTCTTATCAGAATTAGATCACGCCGTAGAAAGTTTTAAAAAAATACAACAGCAATTAAAAATCTATCGCCAAGCGGTTTTGAAGGCTGCTTTTGAGGGGAAGTTGACGGAGGAATGGAAAAAATTTAATTCACAGAACATAAATTTAGATCCTTCTCGTAGTTTTGTCGAAATTAAAAAACTTGGCGATCTTATAGAAGAGCCTAAATATGGTACATCTAAAAAATGCTCTTATGAAAATGGGAATCTTGGAGTGCTAAGAATACCTAATCTTGTTGATTATAAAATTGACTTAGATGATTTAAAAAAAGCTGAATTTAATGAATCAGAGAAAGAAGCTTATTCACTCAAAAAAGGAGACCTCCTTATAATTCGTTCAAATGGTAGCCCATCTTTAGTTGGAACTGCGAGCATTATTGATTCTCACAGTTCAAAATGTCTCTTCGCTGGATATTTAATACGTCTTCGGTGTTTAAATTCTTTAAATCCTAATTATCTTTTATATTGTTTACATTCATATTCTGTGAGGAATCAAATTGAACTTCAATCAAGGTCAACGAGTGGAGTTCACAATATTAATTCTCAAGAGATTAAAAGCCTTTTAATTCCCTACTGCTCTCTCGAAGAACAAAACCAAATAATCCAAGAAATCGAATCCCGCCTATCCATCTGTGATGAACTAGAAAAGACTATAGAACAGAATTTAATTCTAGAAAAATCATTACGCCAAAGCATTTTAAAGAAAGCTTTTGAGGGGAAATTAGTCCCACAAGATCCAAATGATGAGCCTGCAGAGCTTTTATTAGAGAAGATTAAGCTCGAAAAAGAGAAATTAGCTAAATTAACTAATTCAAGCAAAACTAAGACTAAAAGGGAGAAAGTCACAGCATGAACGTCAGTTCAATCATACAAAAAATCTGGAATTACTGTACCGTATTAAGGGACGATGGTTTAAGCTATGGTGACTATCTAGAACAGCTTACCTATCTACTCTTCATCAAGATGGCTGATGAATACTCAAAGCCTCCTCATAATAGAGAAACTAATATCCCAGAAAAATATAATTGGAAAAGTTTAACTAAGATAAGTGGTTCTGACCTAGAAGTTCATTATGTGGATTTATTACTTAATCTAGGCAAAGCTAAAGGCATACTAGGACAGATTTTCACTAAATCGCAGAACAGAATACAAGACCCAGCGAAACTCTATAAACTAATCCAGATGATAGATAGTGAAGAATGGGTAATTATGGGAGCTGATGTTAAGGGAGATATCTATGAAGGTCTTTTAGAAAAGAATGCCGAAGACACGAAGAGCGGAGCAGGGCAGTACTTCACTCCTAGAGCTTTAATTAAAGCCATGGTTGAGTGCATTAGACCTGAACCCATGAACACTATTGCAGATCCAGCTTGTGGTACGGGTGGATTTTTTCTTGGAGCCTATGATTTTATAGCTAATAACTATAAACTTGATAAACAGGAAAAGGAGTTCCTAAAAAAACATACTTTTGCTGGTAACGAAATAGTTGCTAACACTCGCAGACTTGCTTTGATGAATCTCTTTTTACATAATATTGGAGATTTAACGGGAGATTCAGTAATTTTTCCTCAGGATGCTCTTATCGCAGATAGCGGCCAGCGATTTGATTATGTCCTTGCTAATCCACCATTCGGAAAGAGAAGTAGTATGACTTTCACTAACGATGATGGAGATCAAGAGAAAGAAGATTTAACTTATAATCGCCAAGATTTTTGGACTACCACTTCTAATAAGCAGTTAAATTTCGTTCAGCATATAAAGACCATACTTAAAACTACAGGTAAGGCTGCCATCGTAATTCCAGATAATGTTTTATTTGAAGGTGGTGCTGGTGAGATAATTAGAAAAAAATTACTTGAAACCACTGATCTGCACACGATTTTAAGGCTACCTACAGGTATTTTTTATGCTAATGGAGTTAAGGCAAATGTAATTTTCCTTGATAACAAACCAGCTGCCAAAGAGCCTTGGACTAAAGAAATTTGGTTTTATGATTATCGGACGAATATTCATCATACGAAGAAAAAAGATCCTCTGCGATTTGAACACTTAAAAGATTTTATTCAGTGTTACAATCCAACCAATCCACATCAGCGTAAAGAGACATATTCAGAAATCAATCTAGAGGGCAGATGGCGTAAATTTACTTATAATGAGATCATCTCTAGAGATAAAACTAGTTTAGATATTTTCTGGTTAAAAGATAAGAGTTTAACTGACTTAGAGAATCTCCCAGAGCCAGATTTGCTTGCTAATGAAATTATAGAAAATTTAGAGGCAGCCCTCGGAAGCTTTAAAGATATGGCTAGAATATTAAACTCTTAAGTCCTAGTCCTCGTTCTAGAATTAATATGAGAGTGAATTTCTGTGTAAATATCTATATCTGAGTCTATCTCTAATGTGATAGCTAATACATACGCAATCACATCAGAGTTTCTTTTTGAGTTCCCTTTTTGAGAACAAACAGAAATCTTTGCTAGATTATTGGAGGAGTCTATAGCAAGAATAGCTTTTCCTTTTTTTAGCTCATAAATAGAATGTTTACAGGTATTTAACATTACATTGCCTGCTTGCTCAGAGCTAATCTGTTCTTCAAAAGAACCATCCTTACTAATTTTAATATCTAGCTTACTTTGCTGATAATCACTGGTTTCTGGACTAATATCACTAAACCAAACCAAGGTAGAAATCAATCTTATATTGCTAGACAATGACTGATTTCTAAATTCTGAAGGCAAAGGAATTTCGTAGTCATGCTGAGTCGCAGCAGATATTTTATTACAAGCAATAAATAACACAGAATGATTAAAAGCACTGATAGATCTTTCAAAATCAGTCTTACCATAGCCATGAAAGCGAGCTAACTCCCTAGGCTTTTTAAAGTTACCATCAGAATGATTAGCACTAGCGTTCCGATGTATAAATTGTAAAAAATCAGGATCATGCCAACTAGAGTGTATAAGAAGATTTTTAATCAATAAAGCATCATATTCTTTGTCTGGGAATATCTCTGTTGATAAATAATCATTCTCTAAGAGTTGCTCATAGATTCTAATTGCATTATTAGTCGCTAATGCTGTAGCATAACTAGTTCCACAGCCTCGTGCCTGTTTATTTAGATCTCCAGATTTAGCAGTAAAAGCATGTTTAAGCCCGAATTTATTACTAGCAGGATTTTCGCTTTCTAATTTAGAACTAAAGAAAAGCTTTTTATAGACTGAACTCCCTCCTGAAAACAATAGTTCAGGCTTAATAGATTTCTTCACTCCTAAGCCTACTCTAGAATAAGCTGCACAATACTTATCATTTCGATATAAAATACCATTTTCTTGATTAGTGATTTTCTTTTCTATTTCAGAGTCGTCGTATTCTGTAGCTCCTATACAGAGAGAGTTTACAGATTCTGCGGGTGAAATAATTTTCAGATTATTGAGATCCTTTCTCTTGCTACTTAAGACCACACTAAATTTCTCTTCATCTGAAAGCCTTATGAACTCTTCTTTATCACAATCTAAAGATAAAGCAGCATTATTACCAGCACTAATTAAAAATAGAACTTTATGTTTATATGATAAAAAATCTATCATTTTAGCTAAAGGTGATATTCTTCTTGCTAAGTACGGTCTATAAAGATCTCCTAAAGAAAAATTAATTACTCTAACAGATTCCTTTTCTTTAAAAAGCATTTCTACTGCGTCATACACAAGCTTTATAAACAGCTTATCATTTGGGATTATCTCCCTATCACCAGAGGAAAGCATAATTGGACAGTGCAATATTTTAGAATTAATCCTCTCATCATTTTTATAAGTACCATTAATAACAATCGAACTCACGGCAGTACCATGAAATCTTTTATCCGCAGGATACTTAGCTTCAAAGTCAAATAAATCTAGAACATCTATAAAATTTTTAATATCATTGTGATTCTGTAAAGGCATTCCATCTAATATTGCAGCATAAGACTTTTCATATTTAGGTTTATGTGTTTTAGATGATTCTAAATCACTATCAGGGCTTTGCTTTCTAAGCATCGCTTGTGGTGAAGGATTAATAAACATCACAGAATCAGCTTTTAAAAGCTGCATTCCTGTAAAATTAGATTTCTCCTTAAGTTTTAAAATAAGTTCTTTTTTAACAGAAGCTTTTAAGCCATGATAATTAATTTCCTCACAAACAAAGATATCTAGGAGCTTTCCACCATCTAATTCAAGTATCTCTTTAATTCTATTTTCGGCTTCTTCTCTTCTATGTGGATCTCTGTGAAACCATAACTCAATCTCGATAAAGAAGTCTTCGTGATCCAAATTAAGACCTTCTGTTTGTAAAACCCAGTCTTGAAGCTGCTCTTCATTCTCTATTCGATCATTTTCTGACCATTCTCTTATGTCTAATAAATATTTAAAGGCATCTCTAAATTTGGTGTAATTCCTTGGTAACTCCTCCCCTTTTTCATATTTTTGCCATAAGCGAATAAAAGTCTTAAATCCTTTCTCAGTATAGAACACACAGAAAGCTTTACTTTTCCCCACTGTAATTTTATTATTTGACTTTTTATCACAATATTCTAAAAACTCTGGGATTTCATAATTATCTTTAATTAACTGTGCGAAATATTCACAGCCTTTTATTTTATTAAATGCATTAATTAAATCCTCTAGCTTATCATCTAAAAATTCTAAAACTAATACCTTCCCTAAATCATCTCCACTCAATCCAGCTTCATCAGTGACCCTCAGCGTTTCAAAATCTCTTAAGATCGCTTCAGAACGCTCTTTAAACCAAATGGCCTGCTTTTCTTTGGATGATAATGTATATTTTTCCTTACCACCACGCCCGCTGCCCTTATAGGCTAACTCAGAATTACTAATAAGATAGATAGGTCTGCGTCTTTTATTAGTCTTGAGCCTCTCCATAATTACAAATTTTAAAATTTAGCTTTCACAAAATTCTTAGATTGTTTAATAATATCTATAAAAGCTTTAATATCTTTCTTAGACAGAGATTGATTCTTATTCAGTTTAATAAAATAACTACGTCTAACACTATCACAGAACTCTTTTAAATCCGAGAAAGAAAAATTATTCAGCATTCTGCTCAAATAGCTAAATTGATACAAAAAATCAATGTCAAAACGCTTAGAATAAGATTCAAGATATTTTATAATTTCTAATTCTGATGGGGCATCTAACTCTAATGTAATCTGAAACCTCCTAGTCATAGCGTGATCTAGAGCTTCAGGATGATTAGTAGCAGCAATCAGAATCGTATTAGATGATAATTTATCAATATTAGTAAGTAACAGATTAACTATTCTTTTAACTTCCCCAACTTCATTCTTGTCACCACGTGATTTAGAAACGGTATCAAATTCATCAAAGAATAAAACACAATTGGAATTATATATTGAGGAAAATAATTTTTTAATGCGACTAAGGCTTTCACCTAAAAGGCTGTTAATGAGGACTTCATAATTTACATGATATAAAGGTACTGCCAACTCATAAGCCATAGCCTCAGCCAAAGAAGTTTTTCCATTACCTGGTTTGCCTACTAAAAGTATTTTATTTCTAGGATTAATACCATTGGACCTTAAATAGTCTTTCATAGAATACTCTTCAAGAAAGTCAGAGACAATTTGCAAATTAATATTAGAGAGTATTAATTCACCAAGCTCAATCTCAGGTTTAATAACAGTAAAAAAATCACTATTTACACCAGTTTGATTTTCAAGGAACTCAAACTTTTTTGTTTCTGTTACATTTAGTGCTTTTTTTAGACGTTCCGCAAGTGTATGATGCTGTTTAAACTCTTCCTCTTTGATTATTGACTGTGCGATTTCAACAAATAAATCAAAGTTCTTTTCAGAACCAGCTTTAATAAGATTTGTCAATAGATCTGTTCGTGCCATAAGTACATGAATATATTTAGTATAACTTTAGATAGGTAAAATATGAGGCTTTCTTTATGCCTATATCGTATTTTACTTATACTCAAGGGAGGGACTTATTAATAGAATTAGCTCATCTTCCAATCTGCCATAATATGATTTGGTGAATAATCAAAGCTCAAAATTAAGCTATTAAATCACAAAAGAAAACTATGTTTGAAAACATCTCAGAAAGACTAAAAGAACGTGCTCAGAAAATAAAAATGATCGGCTTCGACGTAGACGGCGTTCTGACAGATGGTTCGCTTTATATAGCTAAAGATGGTGAATCTGTAAAAAGATTCTTCGCCTTAGATGGACATGGCATAAAACTCGCTCAGAACTTCGGTTTAACTGTGGTTATAGTCTCTGCTCGTAAAAGTGAGCAGACTATCAATCGCTGTACTGATCTGGGTGTCAAAGAAATTCACACGGGTGTAGAAAACAAACTGAGCTGCGTTCAAGATTTACTAAAACGCTATGAACTTAATTATGATGAGTTCGCCTTTATCGGTGATGACAGCATAGATGTTCCAGTCTTAGAACTAGTGGGCTTAGCTGCCTGTCCAGCAGATTCACATTATTCAGTATTTAAGCATATTCATTACATTACTGAGCGTAAAGGCGGACAGGGAGCGGCTAGGGAATTTATTGATTTGATTCTTGCCATGCAGGGGAAGATACCAGTAGCTTAATCACACTCTAGCATTGAAATTAAAAGATTTAATTCTGGTATCGTTTTACGCTTTTCGTCGAGAATCTCCTTTGTTAGATTATCTCGATAGAAACTTAGCTCATCTTTACCTTTAATAATTCCACCTACAGCATTTTTTAAAGTCTTTAGGTCACTAGGTAGTGCTTTACCCAGCACTTTTAAAATGAAAGACTCTACAGATCGTGGCTGAGAGACAATTAAAGTAGGTCTCTTTTTATTCTTTGCATTAAAATTAGTTTGCAGTTTAGCCAAAGGGGTATTATTAAAGCTTTCTATGCGTTCCTCTGATATATTCCAAGCTTGAGCAAGTGATTTTTTATTTTTAATTTCTTTATCCTCGTCTAGCCAAACAAAACATCTATCACGATCATTATTACAAATCGCTGTATTAATTAGTGTATCTGCGTCACCGCCACCACTACAACGACCTTTATCAAGACTGACGGAAATAGATATACTATTTTTATCTAAGTAAAGTTCTTCTAATATTTTAAAAAAGAATCTCTCCCTTTGTCCTTCTAGGACAGCGTAGAGGGTAATTTTACGTTTACGTTGCTTTCTCCCCACGCTTAAAACCCTCTATTTAACCAGTCTATATCAGGTACACCACCGTAAGTGCCGCTTAAATATTTTTGAGCATAGTTTTCATCATTACGAACTCCTTCTACTTCATCTAAACGATATATCTCAGTCGTCAAATCCTCTTTATTTTTTTCAACAATAAATATCTGCGTTTTAGTAAGTTCTTTCAGTAATAGCGCTTGATGTGTACTGAAGAGGATTTGAGCATTATATTTATTTATTTTTTTATTCATAAATAGAGAAAGTATTTTCTGAATCAAGTGGGGATGTATATTTGTCTCTATTTCATCAATCACGATAAGTCCACCTTCTTCTAGGACAGGGATTATTTTTAAAAATAAATTAAACGCCGTTCTAGTCCCATGAGATTCATCATGGAGGAATAGATCAAATTCAGCTCCAGTGAGTGTTTTATGTCTAAGGCAGAGTATCTTTTTATTCGTATCTTGTAGGTCTAGGAAAAAATGATCGCCTATCCCTATATCTAAACTCTTCATAAGTTTAATAGTCTTATCCTCTAATTTCGAATCTTGATTTTGATTTTGGATTAAGTGACGTTCAGCAGCAGATGGATAGGAGCTAATACTAGACTGGTTAATAGATAAATAAGAGCGCTTAAAAAAAAGGATTTTGGGTAAATATCCAGTATTTAAAAGGCTAGAAAAAATTGGGACAGTTAAACAACGACTTAAAAAACGCTCTTTATCTGATTTATTTAAGTTAAGTTCTGTTGAAATACTCAGATCAAGCTTTTCACCATGTCTTGATAAGCTGAAAATTTTTTTAAATCTAGTATTAGTTTTTTTCTCCAATACTTCATTAAGAATGAATGGTCCATTCAAAACGAGTTTGTAACGATATAAATCTTGTTCATTATAAAACTCTATTGTGAAGCAAGACTCTTTATCTTGATGTAAAGCATGAGCTTTGTATCCTCCTATGCCTTGAGAGTAATCATAAGAAGAACCGATTAAAGGTGGTACTTTAAGATACGAATCATTTATCCAAGAAATTAAAAATGATAGCCCCTTAAGTATATTAGATTTACCAGAGCCATTGGCTCCCACCAAACCTGCGATAAGAGTAAAATTCTGTGACCCCACTACAGAAAAGGATTCATTTAAACAGTCTTTTTTAGAAACCTCTAAGGATACGCTCTGTGGCTCAAGCCCAATACTATAAAAATTAGACACTGTAAAAGATTTGAGCATTATCCCTTCATTTTAACGATATTTTGTTATTTTTCCACTAATTTGAACAAAATAGTTTAAATCTAGTAAAATCAGCCCTCGGCAAGAATGCTAAAATCATAAACCTATGCAAATCAAAGGTAAAGTTCTAAAAGTCCTAAAGTCAAACATAGACACCGATCAAATCATCCCAGCAAGACACCTTACAGGGATTAGCAAAACTGGTTTAGGGAAATTTTTATTTGAAGATCTACCGAATAATCCACTAGATGATATTGAGCATGAGGGTGCGAAAATTATTCTTACTTTAGAAAACTTCGGCTGCGGCTCTTCACGTGAGCATGCGGTTTGGTCTATTTTAGACAGAGGCTTTAATGCTGTTATCGCTGTAAATTTCGCAAGAATTTTTGAAGAGAACTGCTATAACAATGGCGTAGTGCCGATTAAGCTAAGTGAAGCAGAAATACAAGAAATAGATACAGCTTTAACTAATGATACTGAAGTTGAAATAGATGTCATAGAACAGGTTTTAAGTGTCGGAGCTAAAACTTATAAATTCAATTTAGATGAATTAAAAAAAGAATTTATTCTTAAAGGTGGCTTTATGAAGTTTTTAGATGCTAAAGTACCTAAAATTAAAGAGTGGGCTTTAGCTGAGAAGAGTTAAAAAATTATCTAGGCTTAAAGTCCTTAGCTCTAATGAATCCTGCACAAAATTTTCTAAATCAGAATGCACTTCCTTAAAATTAGTTTCTTCAAGACGCTTTATTAAGCATGTTTGAAGACCTGCCATATCTAGTTTAGATTTTTTACCAGTACTTTGAGCGATAGCATTATTTAGTAAGACTAAATTAGGTTTAACTTTTTTAGTTAAATACCACATTAAATCATAGTAGTCTCTACCCTTGGTATATTTACGATGTAAAATAGCATGAAGCTTACCAGCATATAAACTAGGTAAATCATAATGCTTAATGCCAAAGAAACTCTTTTGTATAGTGTATTCTAAGTTTGCTCCTTTTGGTGGATTCATATCCAATTCGAGTTTTATATATAATTTCTGTTCAGGTAGAGAAGTTAAGCCTAGCTCATAGAGAAGCTTTGCAAATTTTAATTGAGCTATGTAAACATTATTCTTAGTCTTTGAATTTATTTTCAGATTAATATTTAATAGTAAAAAACGCTTGCAGAGCTGGTCTAACATATTTATGAAATCAAAATCTTTTGCATCAATTAAACTAAAATCTAAATCTTCTGAAAAGCGATTTAAATCATATAAAATTCTCAGAGCAGTCCCACCAACAAAAGCAATATTCTTTGAAAATCCCTGCTGATCTATAATTTTCAGGGTTTGAATTTGAATAATCTCCCTTAGATAATTAAACTTTTCTTCAGTAGTAGAATATTTTTCTATTTGATTTTTTAATAAACTAAGCATTTTTTAAAATCCTTTTTAAAACCACAATAGCCTGAGAGATTTTTTTCATATTAAATAAGCTGTCTAATTTCTTTAGTCGTGAGGCTTTCAAAATTTCCAGATTCTGTAATCTTAAATTTTCTTCAAAAAAATCTTCATCAATGTTCTGATTTGCTTTAACTTTAAAGTAAATATAATCTAGAAGAGCTTTTTCAGGATAGGCAATTTTATAAGCATTACCAAATTCATCTATTTGATGAATAAAATAGTCAAATAGGCTGGGTTTGATATGTTTGTAATTAAAGCTCGTTAAGTCATTTGTAAAAGTTTTAGTTTTACTAGTACTAACTGAACTCACTTGAAAAACCCGCTCAGGGATTAATCTATAAAAACTCATAGCAGATTCTAAACTAATATATGAATTATCACCGTAGAGCAGCGAAGCCACATAAAAATTTGAAAATAATTTATTTTTCTCTAAACCCAAATAAGCATATAAACCTTTCTTTAACTGCATAACATAACCCTGTTGAATCCAGTTCTGAATCTGCCTGCGTAAAGTTTCTCGATCATAGCCAAGCAACTCCATGCTCTGCATAGTAAAAATGCGATTTTTTACGCTTAATCGGTGAAAATCTTCGAACTTCATTATTTCCGTAACGGGCAATAATATTCCCGTTATGGAAATATTATATCAAGAAGGGTTTAATACTTTGACAAATTGGCAATTAGATTTACAGTTAACTCTTAAGAACAATCACTTCAAACTCGGCAACTCATAACCCCAAGGACATCCTAGGCAGCCAGTCATACAACAACCCGACATAGCATCTTCCAGCTTATCTGATCTAGCTACTCCATCGGAATCTGGTCTAGTAGATCTTTCCAGCGCACGCATTGAGAAAAAATCTTCCAGATCCTTTTCTAAATCTTGAGCCAGTTTTTCAAAGTCTGGATATTCATCATCCTCAGGCTTTTCAGAATTTATAGGATCTTCTTTAGGCTTATCCATATAATTAAGCAGCTGTAGATTCAGTGCTGAGCGATTCTAACTGAGCACTCTGATCATAAGATATACAGGCATCAAAAATATCTCCCAAATGCCCTTCTATAACTCGATTTAAAGCGAAGTTGTTTTTCAGACGGTGATCTGTGACCCTGTCATCCTTATAATTATAAGTTCTGATCTTCTCTTCTCTGCCACCAGTTCCGACTTGGCTCTTACGTGCGTCACGCTGTTCAGCCTCACGCTTCTGAATTTCTAAATCGTAAAGTTTAGCTTTCAGTCTCTTTAAGGCTTTCTCCCTATTCTGCAACTGTGATCTCTCTTCACGGCACTCTACTACTATTCCAGTAGGCTTATGCTCTAATCTAACAGCGGTTTCTACTTTGTTTACGTTCTGTCCACCAGCTCCACCAGCTCTACAGGTAGTTAATAAAATATCTTCTTGCTTTAAATCAATATCAATATCATCATCAACTTGAACCAAAACCGCTACAGTAACGGTACTAGTGTGAATTCTTCCTTGCGATTCAGTCGCAGGAACTCTCTGTACACGATGAACACCAGACTCATATTTAAATTTACTATAGACATCATCGCCTTGAACTTCAAAAACGACTTCTTTAAAACCACCATGACCCGAATCATTAAAATCAGCCATTTGATGTTTCCAACCCACACTGTCACAGTATTTTACGTACATCCTATATAAATCACCGACAAATATAGCAGCTTCATCCCCGCCAGCACCAGCTCTAATCTCGATGATAATATCTTTATCGTCATTAGGATCTTTAGGTAAAAGTAAAATCTGTAATTCATTAGCCAGCTTGACTATCTCATCCTGCGCTGAGCTAAGTTCTAATTCAGCCATTTCTCTCAATTCCGCATCAGTCTCTTCACGGAGCATTTGCCTAGCTTCCTCTACCTGCTTTTCTAAAGCCTTATACTGCTTAAATTTTTCCGTAGTTTTATCTAATTTTTTTAAAGATTTAGTTAATTTCTGAAATTCAGCCTGATCCTTAAATATCTCTGGGTCTGAAAGCTTGTTACGATAGCTTTCGCAGGTAGCTTCAGTTTCTTCTAATTTGGCATAAAGTTGCTTATTAATCATGGAATCAAAATTAGCCCTAAGGTAATAAACCTTAGAAGCACCTATATATTTTACCCTATGAAATCAAGACTTAAGGATTTTTTATCAAGACATAAAAAAGCAGTTAATTAAATCTTTCTTTGTTAGAATTTTACCTACCTTACTTATGAACGCAACATTCCAGAAAATCGATTCTAGTCTTCTTCCCTTCAGTCTAGAAGCCGAGCAGGCAGTTCTAGGAGCCGTACTTGCAGATGCACAGTGCTTGATGAGAGTACTTGATCTGATTCGCAATAGAGATTTCTTTTATAAAAAGGCTCATCAGCTCATCTATGAAGGGTTTCTCAGACTCAGCGAAAAAAGCGACAACATAGACTTAGTCACAGTCTCGGAACATCTAAAAAATAAGAATGAATTAGAAGAAGTAGGTGGCAGATCTTATCTCGCAGAACTAACTTCAGCAGCACCAGTTTCAGCTAATGCTGAATATTACGCAAAAATAGTTAAAGAAAAGTTCACGCTTAGAAGCATGATTCTTGCTGGTAACAGAATAGTCGAACTCGGTCATCATACAGATGAAGACACCGAGATATTAGTAGATAAAGCTGAACAGATTATATTTGAATTAGCGCAGAATAAGGCTAGAGAGTCTTTAGTCCATATAGAAAATGTACTTACCACTAGCTGGGAGCAGTTAGAGGAAAGAGCTGCAAACAAAAACTCTTTAACTGGCTTAAACACTGGCTTCTATGACTTAAACAGCTTCACTTCAGGCTTGCAGAAAAGTGATCTGATTATTCTTGCAGCTAGACCATCTATGGGTAAAACAGCTCTTGCCTTAAATATCGCCGAGAATGTAGCTTTATTGAATCGTGCTCCAGTAGCCATATTCAGTTTAGAGATGGGGAAAGAACAGTTAGTACAGAGGCTTTTATGTTCTCGCGCGGAAATAGATAGCTCTAGAGTAAGAACAGGTCAGCTTAGAGATGATGATTGGGCTAAATTAGGCTCGGCTATGGGTGAGCTTGGTGAAGCTCCTATCTTTATAGACGATTCTGCTGGAGTTACAGTAATGGAACTTAGAGGGAAATGCCGCAGGCTTAAAGCCCAGCATGGTGACTTAGGCTTAGTAATCATCGATTATTTGCAGCTTATAGAAGGGCGTAGTAATAACGATAACCGTGTAAATCAGATGGGAGAGATTTCTAGAGGCTTAAAACTTCTAGCAAGAGAATTAAACGTACCGATTATCGCTCTATCACAGCTATCTAGGGCAGTAGAATCTAGGCAGGATAAGAGACCTATGCTCTCAGACTTAAGAGACTCTGGTGCGATAGAGCAAGATGCAGATATAGTCTTAATGATATACAGGGATGAATACTATAACCCTGAGACAGAGAAGGCTGGAATAGCAGATTTAATTATCGCGAAGCAAAGATCTGGTCCAGTAGGGTCGTTAGAGTTAGTCTTTCAATCCAATATTACTAAATTTAAGAATCCAGCTAGGATGTAGAATTCTGCGGTATCGCATAAAAATCTTAACTGCTAAACTTCTTATATATGCCAGTTAAAAAGATTTTTGATTACCGATGAAGATGCCCAAAAAACAGCTTAAGTGCTAGCTCTACTTACGTATGCAAGGTATGATTGCGGTATGACAAATAATACCAAGCTGCAAAAATAAAAAGAAGGTTACGGAAAGCCATTTGTCGCAAAGTTTTTAAAGAAGAAACTACAAACCGTAATCAATTGGGAGAATCGATTTTTCAAGAACGGCTTAGTAGGATTGGATGACGAAGCTGGAAGAGGAAGGAAATCAAAACTAGCGAAAGAAGACGAAGCAGCATTCAAAGAAGAATTAGAAAAAATGCAAAAAGAAAAACAAGGAGGAAGAGTTATTGGTAAGGATATTCAAAAAATGCTTCTTGAAAAATTCAACGCTGTTTATCACGAGGATAGTGTTTACAACTTATTAAAAAAACTTAATCTGGTATGAATATCAGCTCGTTCTCGCCATCCTAAATCAATTCCTGAAAATCAGGAAAATTTTAAAAAATGAGTTCATTCCGCAAGTATTAGTATCACTGCCAGAGGGAAAGACTTTTAACGATACAGATATCTGGTTTCAAGATGAGTCAAGAGTTTTGGTCAGCAAAATACCATAACAGGAACTTGGGCTGAAAAGGGTACTAGACCTAGAATAGTAAGACAGAGGCAATTCACCTCAACTTATATATTTGGAGCTGTATGCCCTGCCGAGGAAAAAGCAGTAGCCATGATACTGCCAGAATGCAACTCCTATACATTTCAATTGCATCTAGAAGAGATTTCTAAATCAGTTAGCCCAGGAAAGCAGGCGGTATTAATTGTAGATCAGGCAGCTTGGCATACAAGCTCTAAACTGAAAATTCCAGTAAATATTACTCTCTTACCATTACCCCCGTACTCTCCAGAGCTTAATCCCATGGAGCAGGTTTGGCTGTTCTTAAAGCAAAGATTCCTTGCAAATAGAGTCTTTGATGATTACGAAGATATACTTGAAGCCTGTTGCTCCGCTTGGAACTCATTCCTCGAAATGCCGAACAAAATTAATCAACTCCGCTCTAGGAAATGGGCTCAACTACCAGTGCTCTAATTTATTTTACAGAATGGTATAAATCTTGTACTTTTATACCAGGAAGTGGAAGTCCAGAGTTTGAGTTTACATTCATAATTTATTTTATGCCTCTTTTTTTAAATTTTATTTTAATTAAGCTAATTCCTCGGCACCATAGCACTAGATAGCTCAAGCAAGACACTCTGTTTACTATCCATCATTTTAATATTAATTAGAACGGTCTTCTTATCAAGTAACTGACTACCATCTAAATAATTAAAATTTATTACAGAATTTTTTAAGCTGAAAACAGGGCTATTGCCACCTAGTTTTAAATCATCAAGAAACCCAAAGTTTTTAATTTTTTTCAAATCTTCGTTATTTATCTTAGGCAGAAAAGGCCAGTCTTCTTGATTAAAATCAGTATGGTCGATAGTTTGATCGGGGAAAATGATAGTTCTTAAGCGAGCTCTATCCTCATAATATGCACCTCGACCATTCTCTATTTGAGCTTGATAGGCTAGATAGTAGTCATAGTGACCATTAGTCTTTCTGTTTATACTGTCTTTAATCCCCTGTATTTCAGAGTTTTCTTTATCTGAAACGAATTTAGCGAAATAGATATACTCAGAGCCATTAACTAAATCATCAGGGAGAGGAATGCTGCTGTTAAAACCAGTTCCTATATAAATATATTCTTGGCTGGCTTCACGCAGATTATTTAATAGTAATTCCGTCGCAGATTTGCTGTTTAACTGTATTCTATCGAAAGTAAATATCTTATCGAAGAAGAGAAAACCTTTATTGTTATAGAGATAGAGCAAAGAGGTCACGACAGTTAGAATCGTTATGGCGACGACCATCTCTAGTATGGAAAAGCCTCTATCGCCTCTAAGACTTTCTCTCTGTAAGTATCTATTTAACTGAGGCATAGTAATCTAGCTAATTTCTCACTAGCATTTTTAGCTGCCTGAACCACGCCTTCATGCCCTAGATCTACTGTTTTTCCATAGACATTAGTGATAATGCTAATCGCTGTTACTTTGACATTATTTTTAACAGCAGTTTCTATCTCTGGAATAGTAGACATACCAACAGCGCTTGCACCCATGCTTTTAAATAAAGCTATCTCTGAATGGGTTTCGTAATTAGGTCCGTGTACACCTACATAAATACCTTGATGTAGGCGAATGCTTAGGTTCTGCTCTGGAACTCCAAGTGCTGCATTTTTGTTCTGTGGATTATCAATTAGCTCTGTGTTAAATATGGTAGGTTTCTGCAAAATCCTAGATAATTTACGAGACTTATCTGGTTTCATAAAATTTAGATAACCTGTAATCTGCATAAGATCACCTATTTCATAATTAGGATCTATGCCACCAGCTGCATTCGTCAGAATAAGTTCTTCTATACCTTGATTAACTAGATACTGAGTGGGAAAGCAAGCTTGCTCCCAGGTGAAACCTTCATAAAAATGGGCTCTGCCTCTTAATACCCATATGTTTTTATATTTATCAAGTACGCCTTTATGTCCTTTAACTTTACCGAGAGGCCAGCCAGGGATTTCAGTATAAGGGATAGATTCGATAGGACTCTCTCCTGATAAGATATCTAAGCCCGAACCTAATATAATTGCTCTTTTCATAGACTGCTACAAGACTCCATTTTCTGCGTTTTTGTCGCTCTCATGATTCTTCTTAGATAAACATTCCTAGTGCAGGTAAGACTAATTTAACTACCAGTATAAAAATAATTATTACGAGTAAAATAGTTGGTATTAGTAATAGTAATAAGGCTCTTGCTTTAGATATTTTACAGATAGTCGCCGTAGCGATTAATGTAAGGTTAAATACCCATAGCGAAAGTAAAAATGATAATGTGAAGCCTAAGAATGGCAGTTTATAACTAATTAAAGTTAGCGGTGCTTTGAAAATCAGTGGTAGATTAGCGAAGCAGAGAAAACAGATTAATTTAAAGAAATCATTTCGTTTTAAAGTAAAAATAAAGCCTATTAAGAAAATCAGTGTCGCAGAACCCACGATTTGGAATATGATGTCTAAGCTTTCGCCGAGTGATAGAAAAGTCGAAGAAGCGGCAGCTAAAAAACAGACGATTAATGATTGAAAGAATAGACTTCTATTGAATTTAAGGTCAAAATACTTAAAGGCAGTACTTGGTTTAAAGATCAGGTTGTATATATTAGAAGAAACAGAACTCATGTTATTAATTATTGATATCGGCAATAGTCTCGTTAAGTATCATTTTAATCGACAAACCTTCTTTGAGATAGATGATTTAGCGAGTGCGATTTCAGCATCCTTACATCAGTATAGCGGATCAATTGGCATAGATACTTTCAGGGTTTTTATAGTTAGCACCAGAAAATCCCTAAACGCTACTGAAAAGGATAAGACTAAGGTTTTATTACAGGGTTTACAAAAGCAATATGCTCTTTGGTTTCCGATTGAATTTAATGAAGAGCTTTTAGAGCAGAAAAAATTATTAAAAGATGTTTATAGGGAACTCGGTGACGATAGGCAGATTAAGGTTTTAGGAGCTTTAAAAATGTTTGAGAATATGAATATTGCTCTTTTTGACTTTGGTTCTGCGACTACGCTTACTTTAGTGAATTCTAAATATCAATTTAAGGGTGGTTTAATAGATTTAGGGTTTTTAAAAAGTTTTGAATTATTAGGCAGCGGCATGGAGCAGCTTCCAGAATTAACTTATCGTAAGATAGATTCTTACTATTTTGATCTGAAAAGCCGCAGTGAGGGTAATTATACTCATACTGAGCTTGCTATATTAAATGGGATTTATTCTAGGGTCTTAGGTACTATCTCAGAGTGGAATAAATATGCAGAAACTTTAATGGATGAGCCTTATACAGTGGCTTGTGGCTATGGCGCTCGTTATTTTGCTGGGCATTTTGATAGTATTGCGGATGATGCTACGCTCTTTGAATTAGCTTTTAGCTAGTGGGGGGCTGGGTGGAGGAATTTGGTTTTAGTTTATTTTGTTTAGGGTGATACCTTGATTCCTTAGTGCTTCGATAGTGTATTCTTCAAAGCCTGTTATAGGTTCGGGGTTGCAGATTTTTGAGAGTTCTTCGCCCATGGGGATAACCTAGAATCTAGCCTGAAGTTAAATTAAGAAAAAGAAGCTCATTGTATAAAGGTTTCAATAGCAAAAAGTAACCTAAAACAATGAGCAAATATAACCATATCACAGAAGCCCAAGCTCGTAAGCGTAGAAAAGGCTCAA
>JAGWWP010000077.1 GCA_018970325.1 Cyanobacteria bacterium REEB446
CCATGCTAATGGCATAAAGTGAAGAGAGATGGAATTTCTTGCAGAAATTCCATCTCTCTTGATAAACTTCTCCCTGAAATCTAATTAACAATTTGCTTAAATTATTGAAAATTTAACTTCAGATCTGAATTCAGGATCAGGAGTATTTTTGAAATAATTGGAATAATTTTGATTCCACTATGAGCGAAACAAGGGATGCTAGCGTTTCAAGCAGTACTCTTGATAACTATGATAATTTCGCTGAATCTCTTCCATGCTATCAGCACCGAATTTCTCAAGAAAAGCTCTTGCGATAGTAAAAGCTAACATCGCTTCCAAAACCACTCCAGCAGCAGGAACTACACAAACATCTGACCTTTCAAAATGAGACTTAGAATCATTTTGGGTTTCTAAATCAATAGAATCTAAAGTAGAAACCAATGTAGGAATAGGTTTTACGCCAACTTTACAAACTATCGGCTCACCATTACTCATACCACCCTCTATACCACCAAGGTTATTAGATTTACGAGAATAACGGAATTCTTTATCTATCTTCTCTTTGGCAAGAAAAATCTGATCCTGCACTAGAGAGCCTGGATGTTCTCCTGCTGCTTTTCCCATGCCGATTTCCACTGACTTAACAGTATGAACACTCATTAAAGCTTGTGCTATAAGACCATCTAATCTTCTATCCCACTGAACATGACTGCCTAAGCCTACTGGCACACCAACAGCAAAGACTTCAACTGTACCACCTACAGTATCACCGCTTTTACGGATTTGGTTTATATACTCTTTCATCCGTGTCTCTGTTTCAGATGTATCGCAGATGCGTAATTCTGAAGCCTCGACTTTATCTTTAAAACCCTGGTAATCAAGACTCTCTCTTAAAGCTTCTGCGGATTCACTCAGACCTATCTCACCGATATTTAATACATGAGAAAATATATCTATTCCAAAATTCGCTAAAAATTTCCTACAAATAGCCCCGACTACCACCCTAGAAGTGGTTTCCCTAGCAGATGATCTCTCTAAAATATCTCTAACATCCGTGGCATGATATTTCACAGCACCAGCTAAATCTGCATGCCCTGGTCTTACCTTAGAAATGAATCTAGCAGCAAGCTGCTCACTCACCTCTGCGATAGATTCATCTACTGGAGCAGGGTTCATAGCATAAAGCCATTTCTCATGATCTTTATTAATAATCTTTATACTCAGGGGTGCTCCACCAAAGCTTCTTCCATGCCTCACACCACCAGTAAAGAAAGCCTGATCTTTCTCTATCTTCATGCGAGCACCTCTGCCGTAACCGCCTTGGCGTCGTTTTAAATCTAAATCTATGTCTTCTTTTAAAAGTGACATATTCGAGGGAATCCCCTCTAGGATTATGTTTAATTCCGGTCCATGGGACTCCCCAGCTGTAAGGAATCTAAGAGTCATTAGCTTTTAACCCAACGCAAAATTTGAATCCAACTATTTAACATCTTAGCTCTACGGTCAAGAGAATCTAATAGATTCAGTCTCTCAACATGGGTCAGTTTACCCTTTTTCAATTTATTTTTAAGAAAATTAAGTGATTTCGTATCATTAGCAATTTCACGCTGTATATATCTGAAGCTAAAAGCCTTATGGCGCATCTTACGTGGACGAAGAGTATCTTTAGTAGTCTCATCTGTCTCTTCCGTAACTTCTACTTCATCTAAATCTCCGCCTTCTTCTTCAGCTAGAGCATCTAGTGCAAGTGCGTCAGCCTGAACATCATGCTGTTCTACGTCAAACTTAGCTTCGATCTCTTCACTTTCAATAAAATCCTGGATATAAGAAGGTTCCTTCTTAGCTTTCTTAATAAAGGGCTTTTCATCATCCTCATCTTTAGCTGAAAGTATAATTCCAGACTCAGAGACTGTTTCCTCGTTTAAATGTTCAGAACTAATTAGTGAATCATCTGCCTTATCGGAATTAAAAGAATCAGACTCCTCTACAGATGTATCCGATTTATCTTCTGCGATACTTAGAATAGCCTGAGCTGCATCAGACGAGTCCGTTTCCTCTGATTTTTTATTTCCCTCTAGAGCTTTCTTTTCTTTTTTACGCTCATCATCGAAAAGCTGTTTTATATCTTTATTACGCTTCCCTTCGGCTTTAAGAGCCATGACTCTGCGTACGATAGCGACTACATCACCCGTAAGATGAATATTTCTTTTCACCTTTAAATTAGGAAGCTCAAAAAACTTCAGAAGCTTCTTCAGAACTAGATCCGTAATCTCTAATTCCGCAGCTAACTCTTTTACTGTTATTAAATCACGTTCTGACAAGATGTTTTATATTATGCAACGTTTCTAATACGCTTGTGTGCTCTTCCTTTTTTAAGCTCAGCACTAGTGATGCCAGACTTAAGATGAGGAAAGGTTTTAATAGCTTTAGTAGAAACTTTTATTTTCTGTTTTTTACCATCAATGATGGCCACGATAGTCTGAAGATTAGGCTCAAACCCTCTTTTAGCAGTAGGGTTATAGTGAGATCTTAAGAAAGCATATCTCCAGCCTTTACCTGCTTTTTTACCTGTTATCGCACACACTTTTGACATAATACTTTTTCCTAAATTTCTTCCCTTAAAAACTCTTAGTGGCTTACTGTAGTCGTGAAAGGCATTAAACCTACAGCTCTAGATCTTTTTATAGCTCTTTTAACTTTTCTAATTACCTTAGCTTTAAGACCTGCCTGGCGAAGATTAAGTATTTTACCAGTGTTATAGTCGATAAAATTCTTAAGTACGTCAGTATTTTTATAATCAACCTCTCTTTCATCTACCACAATGATTTTAGGGGTTTTCTTAAAGTTCTTAAATGGTTTTTTAGTGAAGGCCATGAGAATGAAAATTATAGCATTAGTTTTTAGTAGTGTTAAGGATTCAGAAGATCTTTTATTTTGAGTTTATTTTTTAATAGGCTTCACATTTTGATTTCTGATTACCTATGAAGCCGCCAAAAAAAACAGCTTAAGCGCTAATCCCACTTACGCATGTAAGGCGTGATTGCGGTATGACAAATAATATTCAATTTCAAAAAGGCTTAAGCT
>JAGWWP010000043.1 GCA_018970325.1 Cyanobacteria bacterium REEB446
TAAACGTTGTAAATGTTTAAAATCTCCATCAGTAAGCTCTTTGGGTAAAAATCTTTCTAGATATTCATCTTTGTTATATTTATTTGAATTTTCTGTAAAATATTCTGGAGCGTATTCTAGGATAAAGTTACTAGCGATCTGCTCTTTCTTTTTTTGATTTTGAGTATTCTGTAATAATTCTAGCCAGCCTTGAGTATTAGTGCCTGCTTCGCTTGGCTTTTCACCTCTGATTAAATTAGCGAGATATCCTAATAGTGAATTTGGGCTAATAGGTATCTCGTCTTTGATTGCTGCGATTAAGCCTGTAGCTAAATTAGATACCCGCTCCTGAGTTTTCGGGGGTAAATTTAAGAATAGGCTGCTATTATTTTGAATAACCATATTCTTAAAAAGTACGTTGAATTAGATTTTTGATATTCTGAATTTAGCTCAAATCTTGAATTTTTCCTAAACATTAAGGTGATATTCCCCCCAATTCATACTTGCCTATTGTAAAATTGTTAATACTATGTCTATTATGGCTCGCTCGGTGATTGATAAAACAGCTGAGAAACAAGAAATATTTAATCAGATTCGTGCTTTAGCAAAAGAAAAGAATGCGGTTATACTGACGCATATTTATCAGAGATTAGAGGTGCAGAGGGTTGCAGATTTCGTCGGTGATTCTTTAATGCTGTCTAAGAAAGCGGAGGCGACTGATGCTGATTTAATCGCCTTTTGTGGTGTGCATTTTATGGCAGAGACGGCTAAATTACTTAATCCTAAAAAGAAAGTTCTACTACCAGACATTCAATCTGGCTGCCCTATGGCAGACATGATTAATGTTGATGACTTGAGAGCCTTTAAAAAAGAGCATGCTGGGGCTCCAGTTGTTTGTTATATAAATAGTTCTGCTGCGGTAAAAGCAGAATCTGATATTTGCTGCACTAGCACTAATGCAGTCGACATAGTAGAGTCTCTAGGTGAAAAAGAGGTTATTTTTGTGCCCGATAAGGGTCTGGGTGAGTGGGTTCAGCTTAATCTACCAGATAAAAAATTACATATCTATGATGGTTTCTGTCCTACACACTGGCAGATAACTCCACTTGAAGTAGACAAGCAGAGAGAAAAACTACCTAATGCGATTATAGTAGCTCATCCTGAGTGCAATCCCGAGGTTTGGCGTAAGGCTGATTTCGTAGGCAGCACTTCTGCGATTTATAATTTCGTGAAAGATCATATGGCAACTCAGTTTGTTATACTCTCAGAGCAAGGCTTAGTAGCTAGAATGCAGGCTGATATTCCAGAAAAAGAGATTACGACAGTGTTTCCATTACCTCTTTGCCCTAATATGAAATATCACAGCTTAGAAAATCTATATCTTGGTATTAAAGAAGAGTTTACTGAGATTAAAATTCCAGATGAGATTATAGAGCCAGCTAGGCTTACGATTGAGCGTATGCTTGAGATTAGTAATAGAAGGAAGACTTGGTCTGGGCCTGTTAATCAGGGCTAAGAGGCGTGTAGCGGAACTCCAATTTCTGCGGTCATTCATCCTTCGGAGCAGTTCCTGAGAAAATAGTATCTAGGATGTAAAAGGCTAAGCCGATATTCAGGAAAACGTCTGCCAGATTGAATATGGCAAAATTCATAAAAATAGGGTTTATAAAATCAGTTACGAATCCGAAGAGATATCTGTCTAATAAATTAGAAAAGGCCCCCGCGAAGATAAATATGAGAAACGCAGGCGGCTGTGCTTCTTTGAGAAAGTAGAATAATAGCCCAAGATTAATAATGCTGATAAGTATAGTGAGAATGAGGGGGTGGCTGGCTAAGAAACTAAAAGCCATGCCAGTATTTTCTGCATATTTAAATTCTAAAAATGATGGAATGAAATCAGCTCTAATAGCTAGTTTTAAATATTCACGAGCCCAAAACTTGGAAAGCTGGTCTACTAGAACAAGAAATAAAATTAATATGCTGGATATTTTTTTAGATAAAAACACTATTTAAATAATTATTCTATTTTTTGGTTTTTTTATCTTTAATTTTTTTCTCAGCTTCTTTGGCTTTAGCTTTTGTTTGCATACTTTTAGCTCTGGTTCTCATTTCAGCTAAGCTCTGTAATGCTCCCACTGCACCTTTCCCTTGGAATTTCGCAGAAGCAAAAGCTGAGCAGGCTTGGTGTAGTAATGATGCTGTAATCATCGAGTATTTAGTAGCGCGTCTCTGTATAGTTCCCCAGATGATTAAGCCTGTAAATAACAGTCCTAGAATAAGGTTCCTGATGACAGCTGGATTTGTAAAGTTAAAAGGTCCAGAAAAAAAGCTCATAATGACTACAGTAAGCAATCCAGCCAGCCCTAATAAATAGGGAATCATTTTAATCATGGATGTTTTCTGTAAATTCTGCGCACGTTTCATGGCTATCTCGCTCATAGATAGTGAGACTTGAGAGCTGATTTTATCTCTATCCATGCGTTTAATAGATTCATAAATTATTTTATCGCTAGGATCTTCACTGGTAACCTGCTTTAAGAATCGCTGAATAGCTTTTATAGTGCCAAACTCTTTAGCATTTTCTTTAACCTGCCTGAGAATGCCATTCGCAAAATTATCAATTAGCTGATAAGCTTTATCTTCTGATGATTTATCTATGCTTAAATCTGGTCTCTGAAAGCTTGTTTTGTTCTTTTGCATTGCGCTGTTTCTCATAATCAATTAAAATTTATCTACTAAGCTTAGCAAATCCACATGACAGATTTAACTGCAAGAGATAGATATTTACTAATTATTTTAGCGATTTTTCTATCTGTTCCCCTAATTTTTTCAATTTTTTTAACCTGCATTGATATTTATTACACTGTGATAGCCTTGCCTTGTATAGCTTTACTTGCTTTAATAGGCTTCAGTAAGCCAGTGAAAACGAGGTTATTCTCTATCCTCAAAGAGAGTTTAGTTAATAAATTTACTTTCTATATTCTATTGATTTTTTTTACACCGCTTATATGGGGGGCCTTTCAGAGTGATTATTTTTATTCTGAACATAAGAACGCTCACTGGATAAATGCTTCAACCGTATTTATCGTGCCTCTTTTTTATTTCGCTTCGCAGTCACTTTTAAGCTTTTTAGAGTTACTCGGCGTAAAGAGAGTTTGGCAGTTGTCCATTTTTGCAGCTTTATTCAGCTTGAGTTTTTCTATAGATTGGTTTTATTCACTTTATAAGAGCTTGATTTTTGCAGATTATCGTTGGAATGGTTCTGCTGGTAACGCTAATATTTGGGCTTGTGAATCAACTATTGTACTTCTGATTATCATTGCAGCTTTCATTGAGTATAGAAAAGAGGCGGCAGTGAAACTCTCTCCTTATCTAATAATTCCTGGTATAACTGTTGTTTTTCTTTGTTTGATCGGTATTGCTAAAGCTTTTTCTTTAGCTACTTTACTTGGTATTTTAGCTTGCCTTTTTTGCCTTGGTGCTTATAAATTATTGCGAGACAGGGTTTGGTTAATTATTGGTTTGGTTTTATTGTTGCTTGGTATCGGATTAATCTTTTATATTTTATTTGGGGATTTGAGTTTTAAAGCCAAACAATTATTTTGGGGAAAGAAATTTTTCCCGCGTATTAAACTGTGGCGTAATATTGATGATTTGGTTTTAGATTTTAAATTTCTAGAAATCTTCTTTGGGATTGGTTTTGAGAGATATACATCTTGGCTTGCTAGTTTGAAAAAGCTGGAATATAACCATATTCATAATGTTTTTTATCATTATTTTATTCAGTATGGTTTGTTAGGTTTTCTTAGTTCGACGATGCTGTATTTAAAATTATTTCTTGCAAATAGCTTCTATCTGAAAATATTAGCTGTTTTTATTATCGCTATAAGTTTTTTTGATGTCAGTGTATTCTTTGAGGAAGTTCAAATACTATTATTTCTTTTACTACCAGTACTTGAAAGATTTGAATCTGGGAAAGCAGATTGATGCACTCAGTTTGGCAGATCTTGGGGAGCTGGTTCTGAGTGCATCAAAATTGATGGAATTAATTTAGGCTTCCATTATAGTTGTATTAATTCATAAAGGCGTCTATGCTTTTTAGCTTGTTTTTTGATCGCTGCAAGGAAAGGACTCGGTCCACGACGTTCTTCTATTTTTTCCACAGCGTAAAGCACGCTAGCGAAATTAAAAGCTGATAATTCTATTTCATCAATGAGCCCAGACTTTAATTTTTCTTCTGAGTAAATTTCTTTTTCATCTAGTAAAACTTTACTGATCTCGTTTTTAATTTGAGTTACATCTTCTTCTGAAAATTTTATATTTGCTTTACTCAGAGCTCTCTTTACATCAACCTCTGCGATTTTTTTACGAAAAAAAATATCAAGAATGAGCTTCTTTCTATCTTGCATTTAAGCCTCCCCTCGGATTGTGTCTTGCTGTAAATCTTTGCTTATATTAAGAAGAATATTTCGTTATTTTCTTTTGAAATACTTCTATGGATATAAGGTGAATTAGGGGGTTATTTTGATAGGGATTGATGATTAGCTTTCAAATAAAGTAGTTCTTGGAGCATTGAAATTATAATCTTTCATTCTATCTGGACTCGCATCATATGCAGTAAATCTTCCATTGTTTCTTGTTTCAAAGGTATAGAATCCCATTGGGTCCATCCCAAACACATCTCCATATTTAGTCTGAATACTGCTTACAGGAGTTGAATTATTAGTAGTGGCTTTAGATAAGCCGCCGCTAACACCTGTCCTGCGTTGCAAGGCTGCTAAATTTTTCTTTAAAGCACTATTACCAGGTTCTGCTGCTATTGCGGAGTTCCCAATCCTATTAGAAGCCATATATTTTTCTTCTAATAGAGGTTTATGGGGAGTTCCCTTCGGATAAAATTCTATATCTGTACCCTGAGGTGTTATTAAACGCTTAGTGTGATTTTCTTTATCGGAAATTATGACGAATCCATTCTCGACTCTTATGTTATTTCCAGATCTATCTGTATGTGAGCCTGCTGGAGAACCTGGGGCTCCTGGGATAGGTATATTAAATTCGCCTATTCTTACTGTTCTTGCTGGAGCAGCATTCCTTGCATCTGGTGAAAAAGTAAAGCTGGACACTTGTTTCTTACCTTCATTAATGCTTATTTCTAAAGAAGTACCTTGAGGGGAAGCGGCTTGAATGATTGACATTAAATCACTCATGTGACTATGTTTCTCTAAGACTGTTTCATTGCTTTGGTATTCAGGAAGACCAGAGGATTTTAAAATCTCTTCCTGCCTTTTTATACTAGCTGCCCATTCTTGTTCTTGTATTCTAGTTAATTTTTCAGAGAATTCTTGACGGAGATTCGGATCATTAGGTATCACTTTCTCTGCAAATCTTTCCATTGCAGCATTAACTGCTTGTTGAGCGTCGATTACTTCTTGTCTGAGACCTCGTTTCATTAATTTATCAGGATTGTTATTAATAATTAATTTGAGCTTATGTAGATTAAGCTGTAAAACATCATATTCTTCTTTACTGTTGTTTTGTGTTGGTTTATCTAAATCTTCATATATATTTTTGACTATATTGCTTGTTGATAAAGCGATTTCAGAGGCTTCTAGGGTATCTAATTGCTGAAGCTTGGAGGAAATTCTGTTACGTTCTGCTGCATAGGCTTTAATTTGATCGCTAACTACTTTTTCGGGACTATCTTTAGTAGAGCCTTGAGGTAGCTGAATGGTATTTTTTTGGTCAGCTTCGCTATTGATGATTATGTTTGTGAGATGTTTTACTGCTAGTTTAAATAGCTGCTCAAATTGCCTTATATTTCTGGCATCATCTCTATATGATTCAAATAAGCTATTCATGGCTGTTTTAAATTCTGAGACATTACCATTTTTAAAAGCTTCTTCTGTGATTTTATTTGCAAGGCTTCTTTCTTGGAGTTTTACAGAATTAAATGCAGATGGAGGATTTAACTCTTCTGTTATAAGCTTCATAACATGATCAAAAGTTTCTTCTGGTTTAGTATGATCGATTTTAAAAAGTTCTAGTGCTTTTTTTGTGAAGTTTTTAGTCTCTTCGTCTAAATTTGGAGAATTCCATTTTATGGAGATATTGGTTGTGTCAGTAGCTTTCGGGTCACCTAGGTAAATAATTTTACTAGTTAAAATAGGGAAAGCATCTCCTAATGACTTATCAAATTTTGATGCTGAATTTATATCGTCTAAGCTGCTGGTAATCTGCCTAGTACCATATTCAGCTTTCTTTATAAGAGAGTTGATTATTTCTTTGGGCTTCATTCTTTGAGCTTCTTTATTTAGAGCAGCTAATTCTTCGTTGGGCATTAGCTTTTCATTGTTTATAATTTCTAATTTGTCTTCAGGGGTATAGCTAGATAGTTTTAGCGTTCTTTGTAATTTTGATAATTTGAGCATTTCTAGCATGGAGTCAGTAATTACTCTATTCTTTTCTTCAAGTTTGCTGATTTGTGCTGTTTCATATTCCTGATTCTTTATAGAATATTGTTTTTGTAACTCATCAATGATCATCACATAATATGGATGAGACCTTTCTTCGGTAATGGGATATTCTTGATTGGCTTTTTCTATTGCGGCATTAACTAATTCTGGGAACATTTGTTTCTCTTGAATCTGAGATAATTTTTGAAGATCATTGAGATTTTCTAATTCTAAAATATTCTTAAAATCTAAAAATTTTTGAGCTTTATCTATCTTTTCTTCGAGATTAGGCTTGCCAGTTTCTTTAGCTTGCTTTGCTAGAAAATGTTGCCGTATTTTCTCGATTTCTTCGAAGTTTATTAAACCTTCTTTCATTAATAAACCGATTTTTTCACTGGCATTTTTACTTTCGTCATTTAATATTGCAATCATGCGAGGGTCAATAGAATTTGGACTTTCAATAAGCTGATTTCTATGAGAAGAAACAATAACCTCTGATGATGGAATTTTGTCATGTACTGTTTTAGCAGGATTTACTGGAAATTTAAGTGTATGGCTTATTTCGCTGTGACCCTCGTTTTGTATTTCAGCTATTTTAGTTGTTAACTCTGCACCATTCGGGAGAGGTAATGCAATACCAGTTTCTCTTCTAACGGTACTTCTCTCAACATAGTTTACGGCAGGGTTATCTTTATCACCAACAAGTGCCTCTGTTGCATCTGGTGACCATGGAAAGACTCTATTTCGAGTTATGCCAGCACCTGAAGGGTGGATGATGTCAGTGTATTTTTGAGCAATTATCGTTTGACTAGCAATATTCATAAATCATTAATTTAGTGTATATGTTTATAATTAGTCAAGCTTTCCCTTAAACTTTATTTTTTGCCCTGCTATTATTAAACAAGATGAATCTCGTTATCAGAATATTACTGCTTTTAACTTTATGTGTAAGTTACGTCTCTGCCCATGAGCCACATCTAGAGCCGAGGCTGATAGAAGTTCAAGGTACTGCTAAAAAGAAAGTCGCGCCAGATATGGCGATCTGTAGTTTTTCTGTTATTAATGAGGCAAAAACGGCTGAAGAAGCACGTTCTAAAAATGAGCTGAATGCTAAAAATGTTTTAAATGCTATTCGTAAAATGGGCATTACTGAAGCTGAGATTAATTTAGAGAGATTTCATATAGAAGAAGATCAGGAGTATAATCAGAAAGAGCAAAAATATATACTTAAAGGCTATAAGGCTGTAAGAGCCTTTTCTGTAGAGGTTTTTAGCTTAGATTCACTACCTAAAGTAATAGCGACTGTTACCCAAAATGGTACTAATAGCTTAAATAAAGTTAGTTATACTTTGAAAAATCCAGAGCAGTACAGGCTTCCATTATTAAAGGAAGCAGTGTTAAATGCTAAAGCTAAAGCTGCAGCGATGTTAATACCAGTGACTGCTAAATTAGGTCTAGTGCATAGGCTGAGTGAAAGTTCTTCTTTCGATTATCCTTCACCAAGAGCGACGCCGATGATGCTTATAGCTAAAGCTGCTAACGCTGAGAGTGATAGCGGTAGCGTAGAAGCTTATTCTGCTGGAACTGTAGAAATTACAGTTAATGTGCAGGCGAGTTTTAATATTCTTTAGGCTGTTTATAGAGACCGCTGCACAACGCGCAGTTTCAAGGCTGAGGAGGACGAATGACCGCAGTGTATCAAGCATACATGAGGATCATGAGGACGACGAAAACGCAGAAAATGGACTTGTACAGCGGTCTCTCTTATGACCTTCTCAAATCGAGTGTACATGGAAAATCTGGGTTGATTTTAGCTGCTTTAAAAGCTAAATCTCCTGGACTATGACCCATGGTCTGAAAGCGGGATAAGCACCTGCCTTCAGCTTCATTTTCGTTTACTGGTAGGCTTTCATAGCTTCTGCCACCTGGGTGCATAACATGATAAGTGCAGCCACCTAGAGAGCGATTTAATGTTTTATCGATAACATCGAATTTCAGTGGACTGTGTACGGGGATAGTAGGATGAAGGCTGGAGTAAGGTGCCCAAGCTTTAAAGCGAAGACCTGCTATATAAACACCTTTTTCACTGGTGCTTTGCAGAGGCAGTTCCACGCCATTGCAGGTAATGCTATGTCTAGAGTGTATATGACCAGTGACTTTTACTTCTAGTCTTTCTAAGGAAGAATCTACTGACCTGCTAACGCCAGCAGCTCCCAGCTCTTCACCTAATACTGGCCATGGCTCTAATGCCATGCGTAACTCAAGCTTTATGCTGCCAAGCTGCACTTCACCGTATCTTGGGAAACGAAAATCAAAGAAAGGTTCAAACCAAGAACTTTCAAATTTAGCTGCTTTTTTTGGCATGCCAGAATTGAGGAAATTTAGTACATCATTAAAATCTTCCCAAAGATAATGTGGGAGCATAAATCTATCATGTAGCTGTGTTCCCCAAGGGATAAGCTTGTCATTATATGGTGTCTTGTAAAATTTAGCGATGCAAGCTCTGATTAATAATGCTTGAACTAAATTCATCTGTGGGTGAGCTGTCATTTCAAAGCCGCGCATCTCAAGAAGACCTAATCTGCCAGTGTTACTATCTGGACTGTAAAGTTTATCTATGCAGAATTCAGCTCGGTGAGTGTTGCCTGTAAGGTCGACAAGAAGATTTCTGAATAATCTGTCGACTAGCCATGGGGGGACGTCTTCGTCTACTGGAATCTGCTCAAAGGCTATCTCTAATTCATAAAGAGAATCGTGCCTAGCTTCATCTATTCTTGGGGACTGACTAGTAGGTCCTATAAACATAGATGAGAAAAGATATGAAAGCGATGGATGGTTCTGCCAGAAAGCGATCATACTTTTTAATAGATCGGGGCGTTTTAAAAATGGGCTAGCTTCAGGGCTAGAAGCACCTAGCACTATGTGGTTTCCTCCACCAGTACCTACCCTGCGCCCATCAATCAGAAATTTCTCTGTTGTTAAGCGTGTTTTGTAAGCTTCTTCATATATGGTGAAAGTAATATCTTTTAATTCTTCCCAGTTACGAGCAGGCTGTATATTTACTTCTATAACACCAGGGTCTGGTGTTACGCTTAGGTGCGTGATTCTGAGATCCTTCGGTGGAGTGTAACCTTCAAGGACGACTGGAATGTTTAACTCCTCAGCCGTTAGTTCTATTGCGGTTATAAGCTCTAGGAAGTTCTCTATAAAGTTGAGCGGTGGTAAAAACAGATGTAATATACCATCCCTGACTTCAGCACAAATCGCACTGCGAACTAGACCGCAAGGGTCATCTTTAAAATCTTTGTCGTGAATATTTTTCTTCGGATTTTCTGAGATCTTCTTGCGTAGCTGACTGTAAGGTGCGAGTGGGGCTTTTTGTTCATAAGGACTAGGTTTTAGTAAAAATTCACCATGAGGGGCTAATACAGTAGGAAGGCTTTGAAGAGGCAGGCGTAAACCTATAGGTGAATCCCCTATTCCTAATGTGAGCCTTTGATTCTTAAACTCCCATCTATTACTAATCCATCTCTGCCTTCTTGGTGAGAAATGTAATGGTAAAACGTAGCCCACTTCTTGATTCAGATTTTTATCAAGCAAATTCTGCAAACGCTTACGCTCAGCAGTTTCATATGTATCAGCTTCTATGATCTCTTTCTCTATCGGTATTTTATTTTCTTGCCAGAGATAATATATAGTATCTTCGAAAGCTGGAATAACGTAAGATGATGGTATAGAAAGCTTTTCGGCTAATGTTTCTAAAAAAGTTTTACTATTTTCCAAGGAAGTGCGGCTTTTATCTTTTTTAGATTTAGTGTTAATTTCCGCAGCGGATATTTTAATTAAACCAGTGTTAGCCCAGAGGGGGTCAGTATCCTTGCGCCAGAAGCAGTGCATAGCCCAGCGAGGTAATATTTCACCTGGATACCATTTTCCTTGACTTAATTGTATTAAAGCATTAGGCTGAAATCTTTCTTTTAAAGATAGCAGAAGCTTTTCCCCAAGCTGTTTTTTTTCATCACTGAGAGCTGTGAAGTTCCATTCGGAACCAGAGCGATTATCAAGAGAGACGAAAGTCGGTTCCCCGCCCATAGTGAGCTCAATTTTAGATTTATTTAGATCTTTATCTATAGCTTTTCCGAGTGTGTCAATGCTATTCCATTCATGGTCTGAATACGGCTTGGTGACTCGTCTGTCTTCATAAATGCGAGTTATAGTCATCTCGTGATGTAAGCTGCTACCACAAGCTTCAATCAAACCACTGATGGGAGCAGCGCTAGAAGGGTTCGGGGTGCAGCATAGAGGTATGTGACCTTCGCCTGTAAAGAGTCCAGACGTGGGATCTAGTCCTATCCAGCCTGCACCAGGTAAATAGACTTCAGTCCAAGCATGTAAATCAGTAAAATCTTTTTCTGTACCAGATGGTCCATCAACAGATTTAATATCAGCTTTTAATTGGATGAGATAACCAGAAGCGAAGCGAGTCGCTAAGCCAAGGTGGCGCATTGCTTGGCAAAGTAGCCATGCAGAGTCTCTGCATGAGCCACTTTTAAGCTTGAGAGTTTCTTCACAGCTCTGTATGCCTTCTTCTAAGCGAATCACATATTTTAATGATTTGTTTAGTTCACTATTTATGGCTACTAAGAAATCTATAGTGTTTAACTTAATGCCTTTACTGATCTGGATCGATTCTGTGAAATCCTTTAGCCAAGCCTTAAGTAAGCTGCCATTTTCCTTAATTTCTAAATATGGCGATAGCTCTTCTTTTAATTCCGCACTATAGGAGAAAGGAAATTTCTCAGCGTAATCTTCTAGGAAAAAATCAAATGGGTTAAAAACTCTAAGTTCTGTAATTAGGTCAACTTCAACAGAAAATTCTTTAGTCTCTTCTGGAAAGACTAATCTTGCTAAGTAATTTCCAAAAGGGTCTTGTTGCCAATTTATAAAATGTTTTTCAGGCGAGACTTTTAATGAATAGGACTGGATGTGTGACCTGCAATGGGGTGCTGGGCGCAATCTGATAGTCTGCATACCAAGCTTAATAGGTCTATCATAGCTGTAGCGTGTAATATGGTGTAGTGCTGTTAATATACCCATGAATTTTCCTAAATTTGTTTTGATAATCTAGGCTATCTATAATATAGTTGTTAATAAGCCAATATTACAAGGGCTTTCTTTATCTAAGGGTCGACTTTTGAGTGATATATTTGCACTAAATTTTGATGGCTTAAGTTCGCCATCTATTAAATTAAAACTTTTTGATGAAACTCAAGCGAGTTTATCTACTGGTTGGGGGTTTGGTTGGTATCCAAACAACAATCAGGGAGCGATTGTTGCTAAAGATCCTGCTGCAAGGGATACCCGAATACTTACTGAAGCTTTGATGGATTGGGAGAAATTTCGCTCAACCGTCTTTATTTGTAAGGTAATGAAGGGTGCTAAAGGTTATACGAATCATGAGACGCAGCCGTTTTCTCGCAGCTTTGCTGGTAGGGATTGGTTATTTATGCATAAAGGAGATTTAGATAAAACTAAATTACAGGCTCTGCATTCTAATAAATCTAGATTTCTTGAGCCATTGGGGCGCACAGATTCAGAGATAGCTTTCTGTTATTTACTTGGTTTGATGCAGGATAGCAATATTCGCAAGCTTGCAGATATTAAGCCAGAGGTATTATTGGTTTGGTTCGAACAGTTTGATCAGCTTGGTAGTGCAGATATGATACTTACTGATGGTAATAGTTTGGTTTGTTTTCATGGAACTCATTCACAGACTAATATGTACTATACAAGAAGGAAGCCGCCAAGCAAACTTAATGCTTTTGATTCAGAAATCGCTTCTATAGATTTAAAAGACCCAAGGGATACTTACAGAACAGCTTTAATATTCAGTTCTTCATCTTTTCCTCAAGGTGATTGGCATCAAATGCAGTCTGGTCAATTACTAATTTCTCGAAGAGGCAGCTTGATTTGGGATAATAAACAAGGCTTACAAAATTTTAATTATGCTTATAAATCTGAAAATACTCCTAATTCATCATCTTTAAGTGACTCTACCCAGCAGGCTTTAGCTAGTCTGCCGCATTTATCTATAACTAATCTTCGGGCGATGACACATGCACCTGATGGTAAAACACTCTCATACAGAACTTTTGATGTTACTCACATTACTAATTATGAATATGAGCAGATAGTGGAACACAGTACTCATAGATTTAGATTACAGCCGATAGAAGATCAATTGCAGGAAGTAGTTTTATCAAGCCTGAAAGTCTCTACAGGTGGTGAAGAGATTCGCTATGAGGATGTTTTCGGTAATCAATCAGTGCATTATAGTATTAATTTACCTTATGCTCAATTATCTATAGAGAGTAAAAGTCGAGTGAAGGTTTTTGCTTGTCCGCCAGATGATCACAGCCTTTCACGCAGGCAGACTACTATTCCGCTAGTCTGGATGCCATGGCAGAGACAGATGATGATGGCTTATTTACTGCCACCAGAACTACCAGAAACTCAGCTTGTCGAATTGACTGACTATGCGATGAGCTTTGTGGAGAGAAATGATTACAGTTTACATCACACACTAGAGGATATAAATCAGAGTATTTATAATGATTATAAATATGTCCAAGGTACTACTTCCCTGAATACGACACCATTTGAGGTTTATACCGCAAGAAAAGGTGTCTGTCAGGATTTCGCTAATTTATTTATCTGTTTAGCTCGTCTTCTAAATATTCCAGCTCGTTATCGCACGGGCTATATATATACTGGAGCTAACTATGAAAATAAATTACAGTCTGAGGCTTCTCATGCTTGGGCTGAAGTCTATCTGCCTTATGTCGGCTGGCGAGGTTATGATCCGACTAATGGCTGCCCTGTAGCGCAAGATCATATTAGAGTAGCCTGTGGTAGAAATTATCGAGATGCTACGCCGACTTCAGGCACGATTTTTAAAGGCGGTGGTTCTGAAAAACTTTCAGTTACAGTTAGAATAGAAGAGGTAAGTATTTAAAAAAAATTAGTGGTGAAAGTGCATGAAGGAAACTAATTTAAATTTTGATAATTATAAAGCAGGTTCTTTTTATGATGAGCTTTTTGATGAAAGTGGCCAAGCACATTTACACTCTAAGCCACTGATTGATCAGATTAATGCACTATCGCATAAGGATTTGCGTAGAAGACAGAAAGCTGCGGAACTCGCTTTGCATCAGCTTGGTATAACTTTTAGTGTCTATGGTGATAAGAAGGGAACGGAGAAAATATTTCCTTTTGATGTTATTCCAAGAGTTATTCCAGCAAGTGAATGGCAGAATATCGAGAATGGACTTAAGCAGCGTATAAAGGCTTTAAACCTTTTCGTAGATGATATTTATCATGATAAGAAGATTTTAAAAGATAAGGTCATACCGCAGGACTTAATACTTTCATCGAAGTGTTATTTAAAAGAATGCGAGGGCTTGAATCCTCCACGTAAAATATGGATTCATATTACGGGCACTGATTTAGTAAGGGATGTAGATGGTGCATTTTATGTTCTAGAAGATAATCTGAGATGTCCATCTGGAGTGTCTTATGTATTAGAAAACCGTGCTATCCAGAAACGTACATTCCCGCAGGCTTTTGCGACGATGAATGTTAGAAGAGTCGCTGATTATCCAGACCACTTATACGATACTTTAAAATACTTAGCTCCAGATCATATTGAAAAGCCAAAGATAGTTATCCTCACTCCAGGTATTTATAACTCAGCCTATTTTGAACACGCTTATTTAGCTCAACAGATGGGCATTACTTTAGCTCAGGGTTCGGATTTAGTCGTGGTGAATGATGAATTGATGTTACGTACTACTAAAGGCTTTGAGAAAGTAGATGTGGTTTATAGAAGAATAGATGATGATTTTCTAGACCCGAGTGTGTTTCGTAAGGATTCGATGCTCGGGGTGAAAGGTCTTATGAATGCTTATCGTAAAGGTAATCTTGCTTTAGCTAATGCACCAGGTAATGGTATCGCTGATGATAAGGCTGTCTACGCTTATGTCCCAGAGATTATAAAATATTATTTAGGTGAAGAGCCGATTTTACCTAATGTTCATACTTATATCTGTGAAGATAAAAATCAGCGTGATTATGTACTAGATAATTTAGAGAAGCTGGTAGTTAAGGCTGTAAATCAGTCTGGTGGATATGGGATGTTAATCGGTCCTAAATCTACACATTCAGAAAGAGAAAGTTTCGCTGAGAAAATTAAGGCAAATCCACGAGACTATATCGCTCAACCGACTCTTTCTTTATCTCGCTGCCCGACTATTATTGGTGATGATATTGAAGGTAGGCATGTTGATGTTAGACCTTACATCCTTTATGGTAAGTCGATTTTCGTTCTTCCAGGAGGACTTACTCGTGTAGCTTTAGTGAAAGATTCACTAGTAGTTAACTCTTCGCAAGGTGGTGGTAGTAAAGATACTTGGGTGTTGGGTAGTGAGGGGAATTCTTAAGTGTCAGAGCTTATGTTAAGTAGAGTAGCTAATTCCATATATTGGATGAGCCGTTATCTAGAACGGGCTGATAGTATAGCTCGCTTTATAGATGTTAATCTTAAACTGATTTTAGATATAGCTTTAGATCGTGAAAATGTTCAGTGGCAGCCACTAGTTTTAGCTTCTGGAGATGAGGCTGATTTTTTTAAGAGATATAAGACTTTAGATCAAAAGAGAGTAGTACATTTTTTAACTTTTGATAATTTAAATCCTAATTCTATTCTCTCTTGTATTCTTAACGCTCGTGAAAACGCTCGCACAGTGAGAGAGATTATACCTACTGAGTTATGGGAAACTATAAACGAGCTTTATCACTTTATACAGAAGTATAGTAAAAAGCGTCAGAAAGATAATCTTTTACCTCTCTATGCTCAGATAAAAGCTTCTAATAATGTGGCTTGTGGTCTTGTAGCGAATGCAATGCTCAGAGACCAGGCTTTGCATTTTTTGCGTTTAGGGCAGATGATAGAACGAGCAGATAAAACAGCAAGGCTGTTAGATGTTAAGTATTTTCACTTATTACCAAGCCCTGAATATGTCGATTCTCCTTATGATGCTGTGGAGTGGGGTGCTGTATTGCGCTCTGTAAGTGCTTTTCAGATGTATAGAAAAAAATACCACCAAGTTAATTATCGTGATGTTTCAGAGTTTTTAATTTTTGATTCATTTTTTCCACGCTCAATAAACTACTGTGTTAATCAGGCTCTATCTTCACTTGGGGCGATTACTGAGATGACTGGAGTTGATATGGGAGCTAAATATGAAATGGCTAAATTGCAGCAAATGCTTTTACTGACTAATGTGGATAAGGTTTTAGCTGAAGGCTTGCATGAATTTATTGATGTTTTTCAGTTTAATTTAAATATAGTGGATCAAGTTATTTATAGATCGTTTTTTGAGCTTAAGTAATAATTTAATACTACTCTAGGTTCTTCTTGAGTCTTTTTTTGGGTATTGTAATATTATGGTTATGGAAAAAATTACTAAGGATTTTTATCTTGTTGAGGATTGGGTTGATTTTGATAAATCATCGTTAGAATCCATCTCCAGAGAATATTTCACAAAGAAAGGCATGGATGCTTTTGTGAAAAAGGGTAATTCGCATATAATACCTCATCTTATAAGTACATCACTAGCGCATGCTTACAATGTTGCTAGTATTTTTAAGAACAATATTCAGACTCTTCCACTTGATCGAAAATTAAGAATATTAGAATGTGGTTCTGGAAGCGGAATATTCTCAAGGCATTTTTTAATTGCTGCTCAAGACTTAGGTTTCTTAGATAGGATTGAACTTATTATTAGTGATTTTTCGGAGCAGAGCTTAAGGCATATTAAAGAGCGTAAGGTCTTAGAAGGTTTTACTGAAAATGAACATTACAGTTTTTTAGTTTTGAATTTACTAGATGCGAGTACTGCGGTTAATCTAGACGGTGATTCTGTAAACCTTAAGGAGATTGATTTAGCTGTTTTGAATTATGTCATGGACGCATTACCTATGATTCCTTTGGCAAAAAACTCTGACGGATTATTCTCTAAACAGCAGATAAGAATTTTAAGTAAATCTGATAGCGAAGAGAACGACATTATTAACAATACTTCTTATTTTTCGAGTTTGATGATTGAGCAGCGCTGGGAGCCTTATGACGTACATTCTGCAAGTGATTTAGAGCAAGAGTTTTTTAATATATTTTCAGACTTAACAGTTGATCACTCTGAAGACTGGCAGTCTCGTTATTCTTATGGATCTCTTAGTGCTCTGAAATTATTAAATTCAATTTTGAGTGATAACGGGATGATCTATATTGCAGATATTCCATCTCCCTTGTTGACCAATAAACAAAATCAACACTACATGTTATTTGGTAATTCTAAAGCTAATTATATTAATGAGGATTTAATGATAAGCTACATGCAAAGCTTGGGATATTCTTCATTACAAAAAAAAGAGGCTAATTTGGCAAGGATTATTTTATGTAAGAATGATTCTGCTATGACCAATAAAAATTTTCGAGAGTTTTTTTTAAATAACCATTATTTGGAGAGATTCATAGAGATTTTTACTATGTTTCAGGTAATTAAAGATTCTTCTCTATCTGATGTTGCAAAGATATTATTAGATAAATTACTGGAAATCGATAACCAATCTTCATTAGCTTTAACTTTTCAAGGTTCATATCATTTTTTAAATAAAAATTATGAAAAAGCTTTGGAGCTTTATAAACAAGCGAGAGAGATAGATTTTTCTTCCGCTTGGGATTTAGATTTTAAAATCAGTGGCACTGAGATGTTCATTTAGTAAGACCTCTGTCTTGAGAAAAATTTTCTCAAGATCGATGCATTTTTTAAGTTCACTGAGTTGATTTAAATTCTGCGTTTGGCTTTTATCGATGGCTTCGTTTTGAAAAATATTGTTTCTCGCTCTTTCTAAAACTTTTTTTGCTCCAGTATAACGCTTCTCATCTATGAGGTGTAAACAAGCACAGATTTGGATGAAAGCTTGGTATAGACAGCGATCTGCTTCGTGATAATTTCGCCAAAACTTTTCTATTTCTTCGTGAGCTTCATGGAATCTGCCTTCGTGGAAAAGTTTAATTCCTAAATAGACATGGTCAAAATTATCGTAAGACATTAATACTCATTTTTACATAAATTTTACATACCAAGATTATTAATCACTGGCATGATTATTGGTAATGCCTCATCTTCTTGAAATTAATAGGAATTTATTCCCAAGCAGCTCTAGTCCGAGCTTTATGTTGAGTCGTTTAGCAGCATTAGGCTTGCTATTGTGTATCTTTACTAATCCGGGTTTCGCAGCGATGGATGCCATTACGACTTTTGAATTAGGCGGTGCGTCTAATTCTCCGGGTATTGCTGATAAAAATCATCTAATTATTGAAGAGGATTTTATGAGTTATCGGACTAAATTTAAAGGTGATAAGTCTTATAGTTACCAGCTTGGGCAGACTAAGCTGCGTTATGGTCTTGTTGATAATAAACTTGAGGCGAGAGTAAGTTCGGCTGGTGTAACTGTAAATGAAATAGATTCAGGTCTTTCTAATATGTCTCTAGGTACGAAGATACGTCTCTGTGATGAATCTAAATATATTCCTAGTGCAGAAATTATTACTGACTGGGAGATTCCAGTTGGGGATAGGGATTTGAGGAATGTAGGTTTTGATCAGAGCTATATGTTGGTTATGGGGAAAATGTTTACAAAGAAGTTTGGAAGCATAATTAATGCGACTGTAGATTTTTCAAGTTTTAATGCGAATACTGGTACCAGTGCAATAGTCTCTGCACCACTGGTTTTTAATTTAAATTACTATATTAAACCTGAACTTAATCTCTTTTCTCATATCTATGGGACAGTATATTTGACTGAAGGTATTGATAATCCATTAGCGATGGATATGGGAGCTAGTTATGCGATTACTAAGGATTTAGTTATAGTTTCTTGGATAAGTAAAGGTTTAAATGATGCTGCTCCAGATATGACTGTTGATCTTGGTTTCATTTATCGCATTTAAA
>JAGWWP010000006.1 GCA_018970325.1 Cyanobacteria bacterium REEB446
GCTAGCTTACAGAACACCACTTGAAGTGTTTTTTGATACGGGATAGCCCAAAATCCCCCCCTGAAACAAGCTTTCACAGTGCGGTTCGCGCTAGCCATGCTAATGGCATAAAGTGAAGAGAGATGGAATTTCTTGATAAACTTCTCCCTGAAATCTAATTAACAATTTGCTTAAATTATTAAAAATTTAACTTCAGATCTGAATTCAGGAACTCAAAACCTATGAAAAAACTAAAGCGACTTGCCAATGATGAACCTTGGACTAAGCTAAATAACTATTAAGCTGAGTTACGCTTCGCAGTGCATCCTTTATAGATACACCTTTCAAGTAATTACCCACTAAGTGTATTTTAGAATTATCTGCCCTAAGCTGCTTTTGTAAATCTTCGATTAGTTTTCCATGCCCTAAGTTAAGCTGTGGAATAGCTTTATCTAAAACTTTAATATCTAATAACTGAAAATCCTCTTTCTGGAGAGGCTCTTTAGCCCAGTCTTTATAAATTAAACTAAGCTCTACTGTTAATTCATTCCAGATTTCTTGAGTATCTTTATTTATAATGCTTGTATTTAAAGCCCCACCAATAAAGCTAATATGCAGATATTCATCATCTAAATTCCTCTCACTGAAAAGCTCTGAAGCCCATATAGAACCTAAAACTTTCATGGAATCGTCAGCTGATAAAAAACCAAAACCTTTTAATTCTTTCTTTAATTTAGATTTAGGTAAAATATAGGCACAGAGTGCAATTGGTGCATATTCTATACTCGCCAAGCTGGCAGAAACATTAGAATCTAAATCTGCTAAAAGCTTAGCTGCGACATACGCTGGAGAGGCGATAATCACAGACTTCGCCTTAAAATCACCTTGATTAGTCTTTAAAAGATAATAGTACTGCTCCTGAATTGAAAGCTCTGCGTTTTCGCCATTTTCATTATGCACCTTTAAAATAGACTCCACTTCGGCATTAAGCTTTAAAGACTCAGTTAATTCATCCGCCATTTTCTGAGTTAATGACTGCAAGCCATTCTTAAACGACAGTGTAGATTTATTTTTACTAAATTTTTGTTTCAAAGATGACTCCAACTCAACTTCATCTGAAATCACGCCTTTGAAAAGATTTTTAGAAACTCGTGAAATAAAACCCTGAAAGATATCAATAATGAAGCCAAAAAAGATCGAACCAGATTTTTTTTCAAGTTTCACTAAATTACTCAAAGCAATATTCGCCGACAGTCTAGAAATATCTCCCGCCCAAACTCCCTTAAGAAAAGTTTTCACTAAAACATCAGTAAGCTCAAGCCCAAATTTCCTTTCACAAAACTGCCGAACAGACTCTTCAGTATTTAAATTTTGCTCTGCTGGTCTGAGACTAAGAGCTTTATGGAAAAATGGTTCTAGAAAAATTCTCAAAAAGCCGAGTGTCGATAAAACACCTGAATTTAAAAGCTGTAAAGGATTAGACCTCAATTCAATTAATTTATGATGATGATAGATATAACGCTTCGCAGATGAAAGCAGGGATGATAATAATTCATCTTCCATTCCTAAATCTTCAATTAAAGCAATTAATTCATCAGAGTTACTTAAAATAGTATTAGGTCCTAGCTCATAGGTGGAAGTCTTGTATTTAAAGCTACTCCACGTACCGCCGACCACTGCAGCTTTTTCTAGAATAAGTACTTTAAAACCTTTTTTCTTTAATTCATAAGCAGCATAGAGACCAGATATTCCTCCACCGACGATAATAAAGTCATAAAGCATAACCAAAACATATCATGAGACTATTACCTATCTCCAATTTCTGCGTTTTCCTTGCCTTCAAGTACTAAAATTTCTAAAAAAAATCTAAAATCAAAGGTTATAAGTAAAGCTAGATCTAATCTTTACCGATTCAAGCATGATATAATCACACAAAGAAATTAGTTGAATATTTTAGGAGGTAAAATATGAGCGCAACTGCAACAAAGAAAAAACTTAGACCACTTGGTAATAAGTTAGTTATAAAAAAGCTTGAAGCTAAAGATAAAACAGAAGGTGGAATCTATCTTCCAAGCGGTTCTCAAGAAAAACCACTTGAAGGAATGGTTCTTGCTATCGGTCCTGGTGCACTTAATGAAAAAGGTGATAGACAGAAGATCGATCTTAAAGAGGGTGATGTCGTTATTTACTCTAAATATGCTGGTACTGAGATCAAAATTGATAATGAAGATCTTTTGATTCTTTCAGAGAACGAAATATTAGCAGTAGTAGAAGCATAGTACTTAAAAAAGGAGATATATTATTATGGCAAAACAAATAAAAACTCAAGATGATGCTAGAAAGGCTCTCTATAAAGGCGCTAAAACTGTAGCAGATATTCTTGCTGTAACATTAGGTCCAGCTGGACGTAACGTAGTATTAGAAAAAAAATTCGGTGCACCTCAGTGCATTCGAGATGGTGTTACTATCGCTAAAGAAATCACTGACCTAGAGTGTCCATTTGAAAGCCTTGGTGCGAAATTAATTCAGGAAGCTTCTTCTAGAACTAATGACATAGCTGGTGATGGTACTACTACAGCATCTGTACTTAGTGGAGCTATTCTTGATGCTGGTATGCGTCACTTAGCTGCTAGAGCTAATCCAGTTATTTTAGTTCAAGGCATGAAAGAAGCTAGTGAATTTGTAATTCAGCACCTTATCGACAAAGCTCGTAAGGTAGAGTCTTCTAAGGATATCGAACAAGTAGCTTCTATTTCTGCGGCTAATGATCCTCAAGTAGGTAAGATGATTGCTGAAGCGATGGAAAAAGTTAGTAAAGAAGGAGTTATTACTTTAGAGGAATCTAAATCTATTAACACTGAGCTTGAAGTAGTAGAAGGTATGCAGTTCGACAAAGGCTATATTTCTCCATATTTCAGAACTGATTCTGAAAGAGAAGAAGCTGTTCTAGAAGATGCTTTCGTACTAGTAGTAGATAAGAAAATTAATATCCCTCACGATTTAGTTCCAGTTTTAGAAGCTGTTGCAAGATCTGGTAGGCCACTATTAATTATTGCTGAAGACGTAGAAGGTGAGGCACTTGCAGCATTAGTTATTAATAACTTAAGACAAGTTCTTAAAGCTTGTGCGGTTAAAGCTCCTGGCTTCGGTGACAGAAGAAAAGCTATGTTAGAAGATATCGCTATTCTTACTGGTGCTAAAGTAGTTTCTGATGATTTAGATATTAAATTAGCAGATGTTAAAATCGAGCATTTAGGTAAAGCTAGAAGAGTAGTAGTTAACGCAAACAACACTACGATTGTGGCTTACGATACTACTAAATCTGACGTAGCTGCTAGAGTAGCTCAAATCGAAAGACAGATCTCTAATTCTGATTCTGAATACGATAAAGAAAAGCTTAACGAAAGAAAAGCTAAATTATCAGGTGGCGTAGCGATCATTAAAGTAGGCGCTCCGACTGAGCCAGAACTTAAAGATAAAAAACTACGTTTAGAAGACGCACTTAGTGCTACTAGAGCAGCTGTAGAGCAAGGTATTATCCCTGGCGGCGGCACTGCACTAGTAAAAGCTTCTAAAAAATTAGAATCTAGACTTTCTTCTTACGAAGGTGAGAAGAGACTAGGAGCTGAGATCATCGTTTCTGCTCTTCGTAAATCTACTCAACAGATCGCTAATAACGCTGGATTCTCTGGCGAGGTAGTAATCGAGAGAGTTTATAACGAAGCTGATGATAACATAGGATTTAATGCAGCTGTAGGTGAATATGTAAACATGTTTGATGCAGGTATCGTAGATCCAGTTAAAGTTACGACGACTGCTCTTCGTAATGCAGTTTCAGTAGCGGGTCAAATCCTTCTAACTGATGCAGCAGTAGTTGAAGTAAAGTCTGAGGAAACTGCTGGTGCTGGCATGCCTGGCGCTGGTATGCATGGTGGTTTCTAAGGTTTCTTAAAACCATTTCAGTATAAACATAAAAAAATCCCCCTCCTTAAAAAGAGGGGGATTTTTTTATTTAAGCTAGAATAACTTCATTCTTAACCTAGGGAAGCATGGAATGGAAACCCCTTTCACATGAACAAGTTGCAGATAATGCTTGGAAAGATCTCCCAAACGTAGGAGAATGCATTAACCCAAGAGATAATAATCCCAATAGGTCTCGACCAAGGGGATAGTCATCAAAAAATTATATTAATGCGGCATACGCCCAGATAAATCTTTGAGAAAACGGCGTCCTTTAACTTTAAGCTTACGGACCTCTTTTTGACGAGCTTTCGACTGTAAAGCTCGAACTCTTCTATGTTTCTTCTGCTCTCTTCGCTCTCGCTCAGTGATTCCTTCTACCGAACCAAACATCTCAGCAGCACGAGCCATCATGCTCTGCATGAGACGATTTTGAATTCTCTGATTACCCTGATCTACCTTAGGGGGCATCTCTGGATTTACGCCATCCACTCTTTTATTAGGTGCTTCACCGTCACCTGTCGGTATTAAGGCAGTCGCAACTACTGCGATTGCAGAATTTAAAAGAATTCCCAACATTTAATATCTTATTTCCCGATTCAACTTTGAACAATTATTTCTTGATTATAACAGAGTCTTAAAAAATGCACTAATGGACAAGAGAAAATATCAAATTTTAAAATAGAAAAATTAGAGCCAGATTTTTAATTCTTCTTCAGTAAATTCACCAATAGGTCTAACTTCTGGAGATAGTTTAATATTTTTTTCTTGCTTAACTAGTCCCTGTATTTGAGAAACAAGATTACAGAAATCAATAGACGAACCAGCTCCAATATTTTCAAAAAAATTAGCATGCACGTTAGAAACCCTTAGGTCACCAATCTGCATAAGCTTTCCACCCGATTCTTGAATTAATTTACCTGCTGAAAATTTATCAGGATTTTTAAAAGTACAGCCACAAGTCCAAGCTTTTAATGGCTGGGAAGTGGTTCTAGAAGCATTATAGTGAGCTACTGTTTCACGAATTTTATCTTTATCACTATATTCTAATTTCAACACAGCCGACAAAACGCACTGTTTATCTGGGTTAATAGAAGATGATCTGTATTTAAAATTCAAATCTTGGAAATCAAGCTCCTTAATTTCCAGTGTATCTAAATCTAGAACCCTTGCAGAGACGAAGACTTGAGCGAATTCACGTCCATGAGCTCCAGCGTTCATAATGATTCCTCCACCGATAGAGCCTGGAATTCCCACCATAAACTCGACACCAGTAAGCGATTTATGTATCATCTTCCCACAAAAACGTGGCATCTTAAGCCCAGCTCCGACCTCAAATAGTCCATCACCAAGCTCATTAATGAAATCTAACTTTAAAGTCGAAATTAAAAAAGCATCTATATTTCTGGAACTTAAAAGTGAATTGGAACCTCCACCAAGAAAATAAGTTTTAAGGTTCTTTTCTTTGGCTAAACGTACAGCTGAAATTAATTCTTCTATAGTCTCTGGCTCAACAAAATAACTAACCTTTGCCTTCACACGCAAAGTGCTTAAATTAGTAATATCATAATTTTGAAGTATCTCCATCTGAGACAAAGTTTCCATACTAAATCCTATTATCAAGAATAACAGCATTTAGAATTTTATCTAAATTTTTGCGATATTAGTTATTTTCCCCTTTTTTCTCGTGAATATATTAAATATCTCCATGAAAAAGCATACCGCTATATTTTATTTATTCTTATGCCTCTTCAGCCTTGGTTTATCTTTAAATTATTCAAAAGCATTCGGCAATTCAGCGTCAGCTCAACATCATGTGAAAAACCAAATCCTCCCAGCAGAGTTAGCTCCTTTACTAAATACAAAAGCCAAGCTCATGGCTAATTACACTCCAATATTAGCTTTAAGAGGATTAGGACACAGCAAGCTTTATCGAAAAAAAGGTACTGCTCATCTAGAGAGATTTTATTACGAAAAAGACGCTAAAACTCCTTACCAAAAGTTAATCTTAAATATCTACGTAAGCTCCACTAAGTGGAATGATCGAATTATTGACGCTAAGGGGACAGTAAACTCGCATCCCTTCGTTTACAAAAACATTATGGAACTAAGCTTGCCACGTAAAGCCAAAATGAATATTTACTGCAATGTCGGAACATATAATCTTATGTCTCTTTATGTTGAGAGTGATGGAAACGCTATGACTAATAATGTCTTAGGTTATTTTGGAGGTAAATCAGTAAAATATTTTACTAAACATCGCATCACTGAAGGGACTTTAGCTGGCAGTCCCTATATGATGAATGTCGAAGGAGTAGTTAATCCTAAAACTAATCTCCTTGAATTAAGTAGCAAGGGAAATTTAGATGAAGTTAAGATAGAGGGCACAGGGAAGGAATTTGCTGATGGTCATTTTGAATTTGTTGAGTATTTTGATGACATTAAAGTAAAAACCTTTTTAAACATTAAAGAGCTTCAATAAGGGGTGTGTAGCCAAACTTCAATTTCTGCGTTTTCGTCGTCCTCATGATCGTCATGTACCCGCAGCATGTTAAAATCTTAATGTGTCAGAAAACATTACAAGTAAAAGTGCAATAGAACTTAATAGAAGTTTTACGTCTGGTGAACTCACCGCTGAAGAGATCACTAAAGCCTTTTTAGAGAGAGCGACTAAGCTAAATAAGGATCTTAATGCTTTTATCTCTCTATGCCCTGAACTCGCTCTGCAGAAAGCCAAGCTTCTTGACCAGAGATTAGCAAGGGGAGATGATCCTAAAAATTTAGGTAAATTAGCTGGCGTTCCCATCGGTGTTAAAGACTTAATTAATATGATCGGCACTGAAACGACAGCTGGCTCTAATATTTTGAAAGGTCATAAATCTGTCTATAACGCTACTATCGTGAATAAAGTTATTAATGCTGGTGCTATTCCTCTTGGGAAGCTCAATTTAGATGAATTTGCGATGGGTAGCAGTAATGAAACCAGCGCCTTCGGTCCGTGTAAAAATCCATGGGATTTAAGCCGTGTACCCGGAGGCAGCTCTGGAGGCTCTTCTGCCGCTGTTTCAGCAGAATTAGTGCCATTAGCTTTCGGGACTGATACTGGTGGTTCTATTCGACAGCCAGCTGCTTACTGCGGCATCACCGGCATGAAACCCACTTACGGAAAGGTTTCTAGATATGGCATTATCGCCTTTGCAAGCAGCCTTGACCAAGCAGGTCCTATGACTAAAGATGTAAAAGATAACGCACTATTACTAGAAGTGATGTCTGGTTACGATGCGAAGGATAGTACCTCTATTAACACTCCTGCCGAAAACTACCTTGATTATATAAAAGATAATTTTGAAAAAACTGGTAGTTTAAAGGGCTTAAAAATAGGCATAAGCGATGACTTATCAGCAGATAACCTTGATCACGAGATGCGTTCAGCCTTAGATAATACCATAAAAACCTACTTGAATTTAGGTGCTGAAATCGTAAAAGTAAAACTACCACATATTAAAGCGAGCTTGGCTTGTTACTATATAATCGCCCCAGCAGAAGCTAGCTCTAATTTATCTCGCTATGATGGCGTGCGTTTCGGTCACAGAGCTGAGACTAAAGATTTAGAATCCTTATATAAAGAATCCAGAACTCAATTCGGAAAAGAAGTTCAACGCCGCATTATGCTTGGCACTTATGTATTAAGTTCAGGGTATTATGATGCTTACTATAAAAAAGCACAAGAAGTTAGAAGACTTATATTTAATGACTTCTCTACCGCATTTAAGGAATGTGATGTAATTCTTTCTTTGACTACTCCAAGTACTGCATTTAAATTCGGTGCAAAATCAGACCCACTTGAAATGTACCTGTCAGACGTATTAACTGTTCCAGTAAATCTAGCTGGATTACCGAGTATGTCCCTAAATGGTGGTTATGATAAAGAAGGTATGCCGATTGGTATGCAATTAGTAGGCAAGGCACTCGGCGAGAAGGTTCTGTACAATACAGCTTACGCGTTAGAGCAGAGCTTAATTAAAGAACTTAAAAAACCTAACCTTACAAGCTTCGCTTAAGTACATGAATAATCTCTTCGCTAATTTGAGAGAGACTTTCACTGGCTCTATTTCTAACGAGCATATACTTACTTTTTTAAATAAAGTTCTAAATCAGGGTCAGTTAGCGAGTTCCTATATTTTCAGTGGCGAAAACTGCTCTTCAGAAAAATATCTTATTGCTAAGGAATTAAATAAAATTCTTAACTGTGAAAAAAATTCAGCTTTAATTGATAACATTACTAAGCAGTCTTATATAAATGAAAATAAAAGTAATAAACTAAGCACCCCCTGCAACTCCTGTCAAAACTGCAAGTGGATTACAGAAGATAAACATCCTAAGACCCCTTTACTGATTAACTTAGAGAAAGGGAAAAATATAAAAATCGAGGATATAAAAAAACTCCAAGATACACTCTCACAGAGTTCTAGTTTCTTTAGAGTAATTATTATAGACCCCGCTGATTATGAGTATCTTAATAAGCACTCAGCAAATGCTTTACTGAAAAGCATCGAAGAGCCACATCCTCGAACTTTATATCTATTATTCGCGCCCAGCAGCAAGAGCGTTTTAGGTACCTTAAAAAGTAGATCGCAGTGTTTGCAGATTTTCCCTGAGGGGAGCTTAAACTTACACGCTTGCACGCAATCTCTTGATGTGGGCTTGCATGAAATCAGCTCAGATTCAGTAAATGAAATTAAAGATACTAATGAAAAAAACCTTCACTCTATTTTTAAAAAATACTATGACGATAATTCATTAAATACTAAAACTAAAAATTTACTTTTCTCTGAAGAGATAAAAAAATTTAAAAGAGAAGATGTTATTGAATTTTGTGAAGAGCTTGAAAATAAATTCCATAAAGATCTTGAAGAGAGGGTTTTATTGAACACAAGTAAGCAGGCTGGTCAAGAAACTGCGAATCTCAAGAATTTGAAAAATGGCATAAGCCTTATCGAAAAATTAGAAACCGCTAAGCAGGAACTCAGTAGCTATATAAATAGCCAAGCCGTAATTCAAAAGATAGGGTTATTTTAGAGACAACAACAGTAAGTGCAAATTTCGGGTGCAGCGGTCTGTTTTAATTAATTTTAGTTTGGTTTATTTACGGGCTTGGTGGGCGTGACGAGATTGTAAATTCGGTTTACATCCTTAGGTTCAAGCTGCCTAAATATGTCAGGTAAAGGTCTTCCCCTTTCGGCTGCCTCAGGGCTAAGCTGTAGATTTTTTTCAAGAACTTTCCCTGCACTCTGAGCTATTTGTTGCATTAATGATGGAGTGACTTCTGCTAGGCCACTAGTGTCTTTTACAAGCTGCTGAGCTTCAGAACTAGTAGATATGCTTTTAGCTAACTCTAGTAAACTCGCTGCAGTTTTAGCTTGAGCAGCACTAGCGTTTTCATCTACAATCTTAACTGCTTGATCAGCTCCAGTTTTAAAAAGACCTTTCACCCTAGTACTAATATTGCTCAAAAAACCTGTAACCTGGTCTGACTGTTGTTTAGACACTCCTAATTCCGCGAGTGGATCACGTAGCTTATTATATTTTTCCTCTATATAAGGTGGCGTATCCGACATAGCTCCCACAAAAATTTTCAAAGCTGTTACGCCAGAACCACTATTAATCTTGGATTTAATTTCTTCGACAGGTCTATCTAACAAAGCAATACTTTCACGTAAAAGTTCTTTCATGGCTGCAATATCCATACCAGTAATAGCTTTATCAGAACTAGTCAAGCTTGGATCACTTTTATCAACAGCCTTAAAAAGGCCAATAGCCAATTTTAAAGCTGGAGCAGCTAAAGAATCTGAACTTGCGACTTGCTTTGCTGTATCTAAAGGAAGTGAGTTAAGTACATCTAAAGCTTGAGCAGTATTAATTAAGACCTGCTTTAAAGTCCCAGATGGATTAGCTTCGTCACCATTAATAGCTTTCACTAAAAAATTCACTTGTTTTTCTGATACCTGTTGCAAAGCTTCTTGTGAAGACTTATGTTTCATCAAAGCAGCCAAGCCTAAAGGCGGTGTTAGAACAAGAGTAAAAAGAGTAGACATCTTATTACTCATAACGCTATCAGCAAGAGGATTACGCTCTGATAAATATTTTTCATGCAACGGGGAAATTTCCGACTTGATCTCAGTCCAAGCTTGTGGGATTTGCACTGCACTTGCAAATTTACTAACCTGGTCTGGAGCCAATCCTGGAGAAGAAAGCCCAACGGCTTCTCTTGGGATCACATTACGCAAAGGACCACTAAGATCAGAATGCTGCTGCTCTACAGTAAAACGACCAGCTTCACCTTCCGCAATAATCCTATGTTCTAGTGAAGAATCATGCAGGTCATGAAGATTAGCCTTCTTATCTATCAATGCTTGGTTTTCTAAATTCTGCTGAATACCTTGCACCAAAGCATCTGCAACAGAAACACCCGTCGATTTGGGTTGATTCAGCGAAAAATTGAGATTAACAGGTGGATTATTAGAATTAACTGAGCTTATTTGATCTGTCATAAATTAACAAAACCTAATTTCTAATTATTATACAAAAAAAAATAACAAAAATGTAAAAAATAAATGAGACTTGAGGAATTCAAGTCATTGAAATTTACCAACTAAGAATATATCACCATAAAGACTGATGGAAAATAAAGAAAAACTTATATTCTTCGCTCATTATTTTTGATTTTAAGGTGATCTAAAACCTTACCAGAGTCACCCAAAAAGCTCACTGCCATGGAGTCTGGTCTTATTTTTAAAATCAACGCACCTGGCTTACCAAGTGCTTTAGCTGTAAAACTAGAATGCTTTAATTTACTATTAGTCCATGCGGAACCAGCAGTACCAGCAAGCATATAAATAGTACCCTCATGCCTATCATAACGAGAGGTATTCGCCTCAGAGATCTTCGCAGCAAAATGCGAGCGAATTCGCCCATCTTTAATAGGGAATGTTCTCTGATAAGTATGTATGTGACCGCTTATCATTAAATCCACATCGAACTTATCATTAAGTTCAAGCATCTTAGTTTTAAAAGTATATTCAGAAACCTCGGCAATTTTAGAATTTTTCTTAGTCTGATCAAAAAACTGAGATTTTAAAGGATAATGACTCATCACGATTTTCCATTTACCATCAGTGACCGCCTTTAAATCCTTATCTAGCCAATCAAACATCTGCTTGTAATTACAATCAAGTGCAATAGTATCTAAAACCACAAAATGAGCAGGCCCGTACTCTACTGAATAATAAGCTTCTGTCCCGGAAGGCTTTCCACCACCTTCACCTTTAGTCGGTAAATTAAAAAGGTCGAAATACACTCCCTGAGGGCGAGGACATGAAACTGCATAAATGTTACCAGTAGCTTCTATACCTTGATCATGATTACCGTAACAGGTATAAAGAGGCACTTGATAAAAAATATCCTGATAAATATTAAAGAATGCCTTATCGAAATATTCTTCAGAACCAAAAGGATAAACATTGTCTCCCAAGGTGAAAATAAGATTCGGCAGAGTCTTTTCATATTCCAGAAGTGAATCTCTGACTTTAACTTGAGTTTTCTTAAAATATTTCTGAAAATCCTGAGCTATAGCCGTACCCGGATCACCTAAAACCCACACCTTAATCTCCTTTACAGGATCTACTGGTGATGGTGCTATAAAACTGAAAAAATCTTTATGAGCTGGGATCATCACACCACGCGCGTCTGACTCAGTAATTTGATAAAAGTAGCGACGATTAGGCTCAAGAGCAGTGAGTTTAATTTCATGAGAAGTACGAATAATTTTATCTACAGCTTTTTGATTTATATCTGTAAGTCCTTTGCCATAACGGACTTCTGCCCGGCACGCAGTTTTCGTCTTAAAATGAATAAACACAGAGCCATCTGATATCACATTCTGTAAATAAGGAGCTCTTGCTAAGCGATGTGAAGGTATCGCTAAGACTGGATTTGCAGAAAATATGAAAACAGTAAATACTAAGAAGAGATTTAAACAATGGCAGACTGATTTAGGTAAAAGCTTCATTAGGGTTATAGACCTTAAATAAATTCTAACAGAGATCAATGCAGTACTCTAAAGGCACTAATTTCTCCGAGGCATTTCATCATCAAAGCTCGAAAATAAATAATAATTCTAAAATTAAAACTTAAATAGCTGATTAAGCTTAAACACATTAATGATAGTAATTTTAAAATTAAATAAACTGGAATCGCCATAATTTTCATACTTAAAAACTGTTTTAAAACTTTTGGCAGCTTCCTTATCAGAAACACTGGCATGCCGATCATCCCTGCTTGCCCATTTTCAAAAAGATCTGCCCGATTGAAAGCTAACCAAGTGAGGCTTTTCCCAGATTTAAAATACCAATCACAGATATATTTTCCACTCATTCTTTGCTTAGTTACAGGGTGGGTAACTTGAGTATCACCCCAATAGTAAATAGAAACCTGCTCTTTTAAAGCTGTTCTGAAAAATTCAGTATCTTCATGCAAGCCAAAACCCAGAGCAGAGCTGCCTACGCCTAATTCAGTATTAAAAATTCCTATTTTTTCAAACACCGATCGAGAAATTAACATCACAGCACCAATTGGATTCGCTACTTTTAAATTTTCAAAAACGAAAGGATATGTTCGGCTCTCTGAACCATAATCGTGTGAAGGAAAAACCGAAGGACTTAATGCAAAAGGTGGTTTAAAGCTGAGCCATTTTGGTTTTTCCGACTCCCACTCTGGAACAATCCTAACCGAAGCAATAAAAGGCTCAGTCACTAAAAGTCCCCGCAGATTCATTAATAAATTTAATAAAAACGAATCTGCAAGACGAATATCATCATCTAAAAAAACAAGATATTCACCAGTAAACTTTTCAATCGCAGCATTACGAGCGTGAGACAGACCTTGTTTTTTTTCAAAAATATAAATAGCTGAGTATTTCACCCTAGTATTTAAATTATTTGAGGGCAAAGAAGCGAAATGCAATTCAAATTTTTCAATAAACGATTTATAACATTCTTCTGTAGCATCATTAGAATTATTGTTAATCAACAGAAATTCAATTTCTAACAATTTGTTCAGTATTCCACTCTCAGCATCAATCTCTTGATTAATAGTCCAAGAATTTAAATAAGACCCAAGTTCATTACACTGTTTAAAAAAATCTTCTGTTACTAATTTTAAATAGCTCAGGCGATTATAAGTACATATAGCGAAACTGATTTTCATTAATTTTAGGAATTACCGCAGAAAAGAATCATGAGGACGACGAAAACGCAGAAATTGAAGTTTGCGAGCGGTCCCATGATATAAAGTTACTATACAAGCTAAAATAGTCCTAGTGCAAATTCTAGTCACTGGCTGTGCTGGTTATATCGGCTCAATAATATGCCAAACCTTAATTCAAGAAAACCATTCGGTAATTGGCCTAGATAATTTATCTACAGGCTTTCATGAAAATATTCCCCAAGCAGTTAAATTTTACGAAGGGGATATCGCAAATATCACATTATTAAAAAAAATCAAGAATTCTCACCCTGAGCTCAATTCAGTGATACACCTAGCTGGCTTCATAGAAGTAGCAGAATCCGTAAAAAATCCTGAAAAATATTTCGATAATAATTTTCATAAAGCTAAATTATTTCTAGACTCCCTAGAAAACTTAAACTTTAAAAATATTATATTCTCTAGCACAGCGGCGGTTTATGGCATTCCACAAGGATATGACTCCATAAATCCATTAAATGATGGCACTATAAATGAAGATAGCGTTCTTGCACCAATTAATCCCTATGGGTCTTCTAAGCTTGAATTCGAAAAAGCTATCCAGGCTTCCACTTTAAATTACATAATATTTCGATTCTTTAATGTAGCTGGTGCCAACGGGGTTTTAGGTGAATGCCATCAGCCCGAAACACATCTAATCCCTTTATTATTAGACTTTGCACTAGGGATGCGAGAGGACTTCAGTATCTATGGTAACGACTATCCGACAGCAGATGGTACAGCTATTAGGGATTATATTCATGTTAAGGACCTAGCCCAAGCTCATTTACTAGCCCTAGAAGCACTTTGCAACAATTTACAAAATGAAAACATCACTGAGCATAAAGCTTCAGAGCCTAATGCAACGAATAACACTAATATCAAGGGATCTAGAAATATAAATCAAATCTATAACCTCGGCTACGGCCAAGGTTTTTCTGTAAAAGAGATAGTAAACTTTACTGAAAAACTAATTAATCGAAAAATAAACTATGGGTTAAAGCCCCGCCGCCTCGGTGACCCTGCCTATCTTGTTGCCAGTCCAGAAAAAGCCTTAAGACTTCTAGGCTTTCAGCCTAAATTTAACTCCATAGAGACTATAATTAAGGATGCTTTAGAGCATAGAAGAACTTGGTACAGAAAAGACCAGTACACAGCGTACAATAGTCTCTAAAAGTGAATCTCACACCTAAGTCATGAATATAATGAAAATCCAAAGACCTATTTTCATAATTTCTTCTCCACGCAGTGGTTCATCATTGCTTTTCAAATTATTAAGCGAAAGTCCCGAGCTATGGTCTAGTTACCGTGAATCTCATTATCTTTGGCAAAAATTCCTAAAAGATAAACGTGATCCCATATTCTCTATGCATTTAGATGAAAAAGATTTCAGGAGTGAAGATCAAGAGGAATTAGAAAACTTATATCATCTAAACACCTTTAATAATGAGAACTTCGGAGAATTAACTCGTATTTTATTTTTCAGAGAAAACCTGAAGCCTCTGTTTAAGAGCTACCTACAGATAAATAAATTCTTCAAAGAAAACATATTAGAACTCAAGGATTATCGAATTATAGATAAAACCCCGCCTAATGTATTTCGCATAAAATACATTGATAAATTATTCCCTGATGCTAAATATATTTTTCTAACACGAGATGGCAGAGCTAATATCAGCTCCTTGATTGATGCCTGGCTCTCTAATGGTAAGCTATTCGATTTTAAATTTAGAGAATTCCACGAATATAATTCACAGCTAAATATTAATGGCTATTCTGGTAAAGTCTGGAAATTTTTAAATCCACCTAATTGGGAGGAGTATTTATCAGGTAAAAGCATAGAAGAAGTCTGTGCCTTCCAGTGGCTTACAGCTAATGAATATGCCTTAGATGCTTTTAGTGAAATGGCTTCAGAAAAATACTTACACGTTCGCTACGAAGATATTTTAGCCAATCGAGTAAATAGTATTAAAGACATCTGTGATTTCTGTGAAATTGGGTTCTCGACAGGCATTCAGAGAATGATAAACATAGACCCTCAAGTCTCAGTTGTTTCTGCTCCTAGGCTGGATAAATGGTTAAAGAATAAGGATAAGATTGATAGGATCTCTCAGCACATAAACAGCTTACAAGAAAGGCTTGGGTACCCTAGCTCACAACCAGTAAATCATTAATCTTTCGGTTTATTTTTATATTCATCACTTCTTAAAAACTGCTCTTGTATATCTGTTAAAGACATGCCCTCATCAAATTTTTGCTGCCAATATTTTTTGCCTTCTGGGTCAGAGTCTCTACCTAAAATATCTTGATAAAAGCCTTCTATCGGATCTTCATTTCTTAATTTAATATCTTCCAATGTGGCTTTACCTTCTTCAAGAACTTTAGTATCCGTAGAAGCTCCCGACGTCTTAGCACTCGCAGTATTCCCAGTAGCTGCCTTTTCTTCTGCTTTCTTCCTAGCTTCGTCTGCTTCTGCTTCCTCTCTCATGGCCTTACGCTGAGCTGAGATACTGCTATATCTCGAATTAGTAGTTTTTATAATAGAACCATAATCTAAGTCATTTGTTATTTTAATATCTGAAAAAATTGAAACATCATCTTCGCCAAGAGCATCTAAACGATTTGTTGAACTTTTAGAACTTGAACTAGATGAAGATGATGTACTACTTGATGTAGAAGAAGATGAACCACCTGTCTTTTCCTCCTCTGCGGCTTCCGCCTCCGCCTTCAATGGTAATTTTAGTATTCCAAGAGTCTTTTTTAGTATTTGCGGCGGTTATATAATTACTGTAATCCATGTTAATTCTCCTTAAATACTTGTTTGGCTTCTAAAAGCTCGCAGTCCATTCCCAAAATTCTATCTGAGACTTAATGATTCCTTATTTACAGATAATGAATAATCCATTTGCGTACCGATCTAAACCCTTACAGGAGCCTAGCAAATAAAAGTTAAAATCAAGTTATGAAAAACTAATCCAAATAAAAAGTAGTCACAACTTTATTTAAGCTATGAGCATATTTTAAAGAATCTTTAAGAGTATTACTATCACGATAAAGGAAACAGATTAACTGCTGGCACTCATAAATTATCTCTTGATTACAAAGACGGCTAGCATCAGCTAAAAGCATATGTGTCCATTCTGGATGCTCCGTAATATTTTTAACACCAATCAATTGATCCTGGACTTCTTTAATCTGCTGCTGTAAAGTCTGCGGCAGAACGACTTTCAGTCTATCAGCATTACCTCTAAGAGCACCTTTAATCGTCGCATAGTTAGTACCACAGTAGCCACCACTAGTGATGATAGTATTTCCAGCTACAGTTAAGCCAAAGGCTATCATTTCAATAATCTTAATCTGGCTCATAGATAGATCACGGCTGCCTATCATCGCCACTTTCTTTCCAGCTGCATCTTGGATATTTTTAAACTCTTCGCTTAAATCTTGGACAGATGGGCTATCTAAAAAGCTACTGGCTTCAGACGTCACAAACGAATCCACCTGATTCATTGGTGAATGTGAAGCTATAGTTTCAGAAAGAATCAAATTACCCATCATGATTTACAATTATTATACGTGAATTTAGATACCCACAGTACAGATAAAAAGATTAGCATTTTGACTGGTTTAAATCCAGCACAAAAATTAGCAGTCGAACAACGCGGAGCACCCCTCTTAGTGCTAGCTGGAGCGGGTAGTGGTAAAACCAAGGTACTTACGCATCGCATAGCCCACATGATACTTTCAGGGATACACCCCGCAAACATTCTAGCTGTTACTTTCACTAATAAAGCAGCTAAAGAGATGAAAGAAAGACTGACTAAGATTATCGGCGAGGAAGATGTGAAATATTCTTGGATAGGTACTTTTCACTCTATCTGTGCAAGATTGCTAAGAACTGAAATAGAAAAAATCCGCATAACTGCCCCAGATGGCTCTATTAAGATTTGGAATAAGAATTTCGTTATATTCGATGAAACAGACACCATAAATATAGTTAAAGAAGCGATTAAATCACTAGACTTAGACCCTAAAATATATGTTCCGAAGACTATCCGCTACCGCATTAGCGAAGCCAAAAATGAAAAAAGAACAGCTAAAGATTTTAATGGACAAGCCGTAGATTTTAGAGAGGAACGCGTGGCCCAAATTTACGCTAAATATGAAGACTTAATGGCAAAAAACAACGCACTCGACTTTGATGATTTATTACTCTTTACTGTGCATTTACTTTCTCAAGATGAGGAAAGTCGTCAATATTTTCATAGTCGCTTCAAACATATATTAGTAGATGAATATCAGGATACTAATCACACTCAATATGAGATGATACGTTTACTCGCTGAAGGCTGTCTAAAAAATGAAAGAAAAGATCCTCAGCATTATGATCCTGAAAAACTCTGGACATCAGGAAATAAGTCGCTTACCGTCGTAGGCGATGTCGATCAAAGTATCTATTCTTGGCGTGGAGCAGATTTCAAGATTATTATTGGCTTTCAGAATGATTACCCCAATGCTGATTTAATTAAATTAGAAGAGAACTATCGTTCTACTGGAAATATCTTAGCCGTCGCAAACAGAATCATAGAGAACAACTCAGAGCGTATAGAAAAGAACCTGCAAGCAACTAAAATAGATGGTGAAAAAATAAGTGTATTCGAAGCTCAGGATGAATTAGAAGAAGCACAGTATATCAGTGCTGAAATCCAAAGACGAGTTGCCGCAGGAACTAATCGCATAAAAGATTTCGCCATACTTTATCGAACTAACGTACAGTCAAGAGTTCTAGAGGAAGCACTACTCAGGAGAAATATTCCATATGTCATAGTGGGTGGCTTTAGATTTTACGATAGAAAAGAGATTAAAGATATGATCTCCTACATGAAAGTACTTTACAATCCCGCTGACAGCCAAAGCTTAAAGCGCATTATCAATGAGCCTCGCAGATCCATCGGTGCTACGACTATAACTAAAATAGAAGAACACGCTGACCAATTCGGCTACACACTATACAGGGCCTTATTAGAGATAGATGAAATCTCTAGCCTCTCAGATAGCGTAAAGAAAAAAATCAAAGATTTTACGAATCTAATAGAAGAACTTCGTTTAGCTGAGAAGTCTCTAGATCTTGGTGATTTAGTCGATGACATTTTCCATAAAACTGGCTACTCAGATATGCTGAATACCTCTAATGATGCGGAGTCTGAATCCAGAGTAGAAAATATTCAAGAATTAATTGGCGTAGCCACTGACTACGGCTTAAACGCAGAGGATAACTCACTATCAGCCTTTCTTGCAGAGATTTCACTATTGAGTGAAATTGATAATTCCAAACAGAATACGAGTGCTGTCACCATGATGACCCTGCATGCAGCTAAGGGACTAGAGTTTCCAGTAGTATTTCTCACGGGCATGGAAGAAGGTATTTTTCCACACCAACGCAGCTTAGATGCCAAAGACAAAACCCAACTTGAAGAAGAAAGAAGATTAATGTATGTCGGCGTAACTAGAGCTGAAGATAAACTCTTTATGACTCATGCACGCCGTCGAAGGATTTTTGGGCAAACCGATTTCTGTATGCCGAGTAGATTCTTGGGTGAAGCACCTAGAGAGCTTCTTATCGGATATTATGGCGAATCACAAACAAATGACTCTGGATCAAGCCGTACTGCTAATTTAGGTAATAAAAATTTAAATAAAGGCTTTGAGAGGGAAAGCTTTACTGATAATAATTTCAGCCCTAGTGGTTTTGGAGCGAATAAGAATCCGACTACCATTAAACGCCCAGGTTTTACCAATAGTAATTTTGGCGGAAGTACCTCTAATAATAATTCAAGCTTTGGTAATAACTCTCGTCACAGCCAAGCAAGCAGCTCCGTCTCTAATTATTACGATGAAGGCAGGGGCATGGCAGCAAGGCAAGAAGCACGCAAGGTAGCAGCTAACTTTAAAATAGAGTTTGAAGTTGGCGATACAGTTAAGCATGCCAAGTTTGGCGAAGGGAAAGTTACTCAGGTATTAGGTTCAGCTGAAAAAGTTCTTTATAATATTGAATTTGCAGAGGGGCAGAAGAAGTTGCTTGATCCGAATTTTGCCAAGCTCATCAAGATCAAGTAATTGTGGTCATGTGACTAACACATTCGGTTCATTTCGTCCCACTCTTGCAGAGCGGGTCCCCAAGCTTCATTCACTCAAATGTGTTAGTCACATGAGATTTACCTGATTTTGCTTCGCTCGGATTAGGATGGGAGCTTGAGGCAAAACAAAGTTTTGCCTCAAGCCTGCTTTTGTTGTTTTATATTTTTCAAGTTTGTATTTTATAATTGCTGAGATATGGATGATCATTTGATGAAGCTCTTCTTTGGTAAGCCCCTGAGAAAATTTAAACCATTCGAGAATTTCATAATTAGATAAAACTGGAATTTGATTCCAGTTTTATCTAATTATGGGTAAAATATAGCTATGGCAACAAATCACTATTTCGAGCGTGAAATAGAAAAATTAGTAAAGAAATCCGCTCGTAGCTTCAGTGCCTTAGTTATTACTGGTGCTCGGCAGGTGGGGAAGTCTACTATGTTAAAGCAGTTATTTCCTAAACATAGTTATGTTTCACTAGATGAAATGGATACGAGATTGCGTGCGATTGAAGATCCACGTGGATTTTTAATGAACTATAAACTGCCACTTATCATTGATGAAATTCAGGAAGCCCCATCTATACTAAGTTATATAAAAAAAATCATAGATGATAACCGAGATAAAACTGGTTTGTTTATCATTACTGGTTCCCAGCAGTTTTCTTTAATGGAGGGCGTACAGGAATCACTGGCTGGACGCTGTGCAGTATTAGACTTAAGTAGCTTTTCTATTTTTGAATTAGAGTCAAATATTCAAAAAGAAGAAAAAATTACAACTCAAAGAAAAACAGAAAAGCCCTGGAGTGCTTATATAGAAAGAGGCTCATATCCAGAGTTATGCTTAAAACCTAAGCTAGACAGGAAACTCTGGTATTCATCCTATTTAAGAACTTTCATAGACCGAGATATAAAATCTAATTTAAACAAGAGTTATTTAAAGCATTTCGAACAGTTTACTTTTCTGTTACTCGCAAGATGCTCTCAGGAATTAAATTATGCGGATATTTCGAAAGATCTAGGTATAGATTTAAAAACCGTAAAAGCATGGATAGCTCTTCTGGAAAGATCACAGATTATATTTCTTTTAAATCCTTATCCGAAAAAAATTGAGAATAAACAAATCTCAAAAAAACCTAAATTATATTTTTACGATAGTGGTCTCATAGCTCATAGCCTTGGTTATCACACTCAAGAACAAATACAGACTGGGCCACTTGCTGGAGCTTTATTTGAAAACTTAATAATAAGTGAGCTGCAAAAAAGAAAATTAGCAAAAACAAGCAGCGAAAAATTTTATTTTTTCCGTGAAAAAAATGGACTTGAAATAGATCTAATCATAGAAAAAGCAGAAAAATTAAATCTAATCGAAATTAAATCTAGTCAAACCCCCACACTAAGCTCAGCCAAGAACTTGCTGAAATTTAAAGAATTAGTCCCTAATGTTAAAGAGACTTATTTAGTCTCAGCATATTCAGAAGAATTTAGCAGCCAATGCATAAAATTTAGATTTTTCAAAAATTTCCTAAAAGACTAAATTGAAGTCATTAACCAGTAAATTAATTTACCTATAAAAACTTTCAAGATAAGACTTTGTATATGTGTGTGAAGTATGAAACGAATTAATTCTATTCCAGACAAAGAAGAGGGATTAATATGGGCATTGATATAGAAATATTCCAAGAACATGCAAGGAAAAATCTTTTTATGATTCAGCAAGACAGCTATTACAGAAATCTTCATCAATTTTTCAACTGGCTAAGTAATACCAGATGGGGATTCAAAAAATCACCTTTTAATGAAGCTTTAAAAACTAGAGTTGCATTAAACCTACAAAAAAAGTCAAACTAACTATAATCTGAACTACAAAGAAGCCCCAAACCACTTGATTCTCTGTAAAGCCACTGAGTTCGAAATGATGATGCAAGGGTGACATCCTGAATAATCTCTTCCCTTCACCATAAAGCTTTTTAGTGATTTTAAAATAGCTAACCTGTAAAACTACAGAAACAGCTTCCAAGACTGGTATTAAAGTAAAAACTAACAAAAACCACTCTAGGTCTTTCAAGTAAGCCATCACCCCAATTATGGTTCCAAGAGCTAGACTACCACTGTCTCCCATAAAGACTTTGGCTGGCTTAAGATTGAAAACTAAAAAACCTATCAAAACAGCTACTATAGTCAAAGATAAAGGGAAAAAAGTCCAATCCCCCCTCATTAACATAAATGCCTGAAAAGCCACTACTCCAGCTATCATTTGTAAGCTAGCAAGACCATCTAATCCATCAGTTAAGTTAAAAGCATTAGAGCCCCCAGCGATAATAATAAAAGCCCAGATCACCGCAAGTAGAGTAAAAGCCTTTCCTGAAAAGAATAGTACCGCAGTGGAAATCACAAACTGTAAAAGCAACTTCTGCTTAGAACTTAAGCCTTTATAGTTAGATTGAAAAATTTTTAAAGCATCATCAGCTAAGCCTAAAATAAAACCAGCCACAAAAGACAAGATAGCAATTAGAATCTGCTTCTTTTCGCCCGCCAAAAACTCTTCAGCACTAACACATTTGCCTAAAGGTATATTAGGGCAGATATTATGCGTAAAATAGTAGTAAACCATAGCTATTAAAAAAGGAATTACAAAAATCCAGGAACCCATAGTGGGCGTTCCAAGTTTTTGAGCAATATGACTTTGAGGACCTAATTCCCTAAAGGCTTGTATCGATTTTAAATGTTTCAGGGTTTTAATTACTGGATAACCCAGTCCTAATGCCACTAAAAAAGGTAAAAGCAGATAAATTATAAGTTCTTGTTGTAATTGAGACATAAGATGCTTTTGAATTAAATTAAGTACCGAGACCTGAAACTAAAATACTCTACAGTACCTGAGCTGCAAAAATCTGGGGTATTTTAGCTAAAACAGCTTGAACGATACCAAGAACAAGAAAAGCCACGATAATAGAAAAATCAAAGCCTCCAAGCGGTGGAATTAGTCCTCTAAAAACCTTTGCATACGGCTCTACAGCACTATCTAAGAATTGATAAATTTTAGTTGATTGAAATCGAGGGAACCAAGAACCTATAACCCAGCCTAAAAGCATGTAGCTATAAATTTCTATCATTTGAATTAATAAGGTCACTAATTTTGGCAGCATTATATTAATATAATATTAGATTAGAATTTTGTGCTTGCAGAAGAAGTAAAACCTCAATTAATTGAAGAGCTAACACATGCGCTTCATAAAAAGAAAAGACCTCAGCCCGAGGTCGATTTTATATTAAAAGCTTTTGAATTTGCTTACCAGAAGCATCTCAACCAAGTAAGGCGGAGTGGTGATCCATATATCACCCACCCAGTAGCGGTTGCTAAGACCCTCATTGAACTAAATTGCGATAAAGAAGCTATTTGCGGTTGCCTGCTTCATGATGTCATAGAAGATACTAGAGCTAGCGTAGATGATTTAAAAGAACTTTTTGGAACTACCGTCGCGGAGATTGTAGACGGGGTCACTAAATTAAATAAATTAAATTTCAAGTCTACTGAAGACGCACAGGCTAATAATTTCAGAAAAATGCTTTTAGCCATAGCGAAAGATGTTCGAGTAGTTTTAGTAAAATTAGCTGACAGATTGCATAACATGCAAACTTTACATTTCCTAAGGCCAGACAAACAGCAACGCATAGCAAGTGAGACCTTAGATGTATTCGCCCCACTAGCTAATCGCTTCGGTCTTAGAAATATACAGATGGAGCTTGAGGATTTATGTCTTAAGTTTTTACATCCGAAGGCCTACTCACTGATTAAAGATCTCGTTAAAAGTAAAAAGCTTGATAGAGAAGCCCAAGTCCAAAAATTAAAAGTAGTAATTAAACAGATACTTGATAATAACGGCATTGAAGCTGATATTCAGGGCAGGGCCAAACATTTTTACAGCATCTACATTAAGCTATGCCAAAAAGGCACAGATCTCAATTCTAATGATGAAGTGGTGGAAATACCTATATATGACCTACTTGGCATCAGGATTCTTGTAAATAATGTCAAAGACTGTTACGCAGCATTAGGTGTTATTCATGAAACATTTAGACCTATGCCTGGTAGATTCAAAGACTATGTCGCCCTCCCTAAAAGCAATCTCTACCAATCACTGCATACTACTGTAATTATTCCTTGGGATCAAAAACCACTGGAAGTACAGATTCGCAGCTATCAAATGCATGATGTTGCTGAAAACGGTATCGCCGCACACTGGAATTATAAAGATGAAGAAGGCGTTAGCCAAGCTAATCCCAAAGAAGCAGAAGAATTAAAATGGCTTAAACAGTTAGTTTCATGGCACACCGATGTCAGTGAAGCTAAAGAATATTTTTCTGGAGTTAAGAACGATGTTCTAGGACAGGAGGTCTATATACTTACACCCAAAGGTGATGTCATCGTCTTGCCTGTAGACTCCACTCCTATAGACTTTGCTTATAAAATTCACACTCGCATCGGTGATACCTGTACTGGTGCAATAGTAAATGAGAAGATGGTTTCCATAAACTATAAACTCCAGAATGGTGACATGGTGGAGATTATTACTAACAAAAACGGTCATCCTAATCTTTCATGGCTTAACTTTATAAAAACTCACCAAGCAAAATATCGTATTAAGTCTTGGTATAAGAAACAGAATAAAGATAGACATAATACTCTTGGCGAACAACTATTCACTGAACATTTCGGGAAAGCTGATGCTGAAAGAATTTTAAAATCAGACGAACTTTTAAAAATAGCTCATAAACTGAACTATAAGAATATAGAAGATTTACTATCAGCCATCGGCTCTGGTGATCAAAGCATTACACAGATAGAAACTAAACTTCAAAGCAAAAAACTTGAAACAGTAGATCACCAAATCGAAAAATTCAAAACAAGAAAAGCTCCAGCTCAAGGTGAAGGTGCTGATATACCTGAATTGGACGGACTCTTATACACTATCGCAAAATGCTGCATGCCCATTCCTGGTGAAACTGTCATAGGAACTATCTCTAAAGGCAAGGGGATAACCATTCACCGTGCTGACTGCTATAACGTCAAACAAGCTGAACAAGAAAGAGTCATGCATATTAACTGGACTAATCGTGAAGTCAGGACTTACCCAGCTCGATTAAATATTGAAGTAGTCGATAGAATCGGTGTAGTGAAAGACATACTCACACTTATCGCCGACGAAGGTATTAACATTAAAGACTTTAAAGTCACGGAAAGACCTACCACTACGACTGCTTTATTAAAAGTCACGATAGATGTTAATGGTCAAGAACATCTCAGAAAATTAAGCCAAAAAATTTATAATATCAGTGATGTTCTGCAAGTAGAAAGGTCTTAAGGGCTATGAAAATGCAGAAACTTAAAATGGTTTTTGGTATTAGAATTTACGAGCAGTACCCTAATGCTAATATGAAATGGATATGAATTTAAGAAACGATGGTAGAAAATCAGGAGAGCTAAGACCTGTAAGCTTTCAAAGACATTTTATAAAAAACTCCGCAGGCTCAGTCCTTGTAAGCTGTGGTGATACCAAGGTTATAGTTACTGCGAATTTTGAGAATAAAGTTCCACCATTTTTAAATAAAGAAACTGACGGATGGCTCACGGCTGAATACAGTATGCTACCTGGTTCTTGTAATACTAGAGTTAAAAGAGATAAAGCGAATAACTCTGGCAGGACTCAAGAGATCTCTCGTCTTATAGGCAGAGCCTTACGTGTGATGGTAGATATGAAAAGCTTCCCTGGATACACCATCAATGTAGATGCAGATGTAATCCAAGCGGACGGCGGTACCAGAACAGCCAGCATAACTGGCGCTTATATCGCAGTCTATGATTGCCTTATGAAAATGAAAAGAGAAACTAATTTATTTCCAAATAAGCTTCCTATTCTTAATCAAGTAGCAGCGGTATCAGTCGGGCTTCGCAATAATCAAATCCTGTTGGATTTAAATTATGAGGAGGATAGTACAGCTCAAGCAGATGCAAACTTCGTGTTTACAAGTGCCTTTGAGGTTGTCGAGATTCAAGGTACAGCAGAACAAAATCCATTTAAGACTGAACAATTTTTACAAATGATGAATTTTGCTCAAGAAGGAATAAGAACACTATGTGAACTACAGAATCTCTCGCTTGAACTGCACTTAACAGCTACAAAGTAACTGTCCTTCGCTAAAACTAGCCTCCTAAAATACGCCCTCCTTTCGTTTAACACACAAAGATAATTAATCAAATAAAGATTAAGAACGGATTAAAGCTTAGCTAAGATAAAAAAGATCTAATGAAAGAAAGATTCCTTATCATCACAAATGGCAAAATCCAGTCTCCCACTGCTTTACAGTCTTCTTTTCGCAAATTTACAAATTTCAATCTTGATAACAAAAGCTTTACTATTATCTGCGCAGATGGCGGCATTCACAATGCAACACAATTATCATTACAAGCTGATTATTTAATTGGTGACTTTGATTCTATTGATGAAAAGCTACTTAAAGAAATAAAAAAAGACCGCAGCGTACTCAACGCCGAAATTAAAGATTGCGAGCAGTCCCCTGAGATAATCTACGACTCTGATCAAAGCAAGACAGATACTAGGCTTGCTATAGAGTTAGCACTAAAGTTAGCTGCTGAAGATATATATATTATTACTGCAACGGGTGGACGCATGGATCACTGCCTCTCTAACATACTAGAATTGAAGTTCATTAACGATAAAGCCTCAGTCAGCCTCATAGACGAGTATTCAGAGATTAAGTACAGTACTAAATCCCTTGAGCTTCGCGGCAAGATTGGTGAAACCCTGTCTATCATTCCCTTAAGTGATATTAAAGAGCTTAGCTATGAAGGCTTAAAATATCCATTAGATAAAGCCGATATTAGGGCAGGTACTTCACTAATTTGTAATAAATTTTCAGAGAATCAAGCTAGAATTAGCTTTAAGAGCGGAGAGATATTAATTATCAGAGCTCATGACGCGGGCGAAAACGTAGAAATTGGAGTTCGCGAGGCAGGCGAAAACGCAGAAATTGGAGTTCGCGAGCAGTGCAATGATTGATCAAATAGACTACTGGATTATAGCTTCTTACATCGCCCTAGTGATGTTTATCGGAATTTTTAATTCAAGAGATGAAAAGAAAAGCTTAGAAAATTTTTTTCTAGCAAGTAGGAAGTTAACGATTCCCGTTCTAGTAGCTAGTTTAACGACTACTTGGTATGGAAACATACTCGGATCTAGCGAAATGGCTTTTAAAAATGGCTTCGGCTATTTTCTTACTCAAGGAATATTCTGGTATGCGGCAGCTTTTATCTTCCTAATCTTTCTAGCTCCTAAATTAAGCAGACTCAGCCTCTACACTCTCCCTGAGTTAATCGCGAAAAGATTCGATGACAGAGCTGGTGTAGTAGCGGGATTTATAAATCTCATTATGCTAAATATAGCTCCCTACTTACTTTCTCTAGGTTTAATTATCAGCTACATTTTCCACATAGATAAAACCACAGCGATACTTATAGGCGCTGCCATCCCACTTATCTACACCATCAGAGGCAGCTTTCAGACTGTAATTCTAACGGACGTGGTGCAGTTCGTTTTAATGTTTCTTGGTCCAGCAGTTTTACTGAGGTTCGTCTTCGATCAGCATGGTGGCATAGATTTTCTTCAATCCAAATTAGACCCGAGTTTATTTAAACTCAGTGGTTATATGAGTTTTAACGAGATTATCAGCTGGGGCATAATCGCTCTCTGGACTTTAGTCGACCCGAATTTTTACCAAAGATCTTTTGCCGCTAAGACACAGAAAAGCTTACAGTGGAGTATTTTTCTTTCTATTATCTGCTGGATTGTATTTGACATAATGATTACGGCACTAGGATTGTACGCTAGAGCCTTAGACCCAAGTACAGACCCGAGCTTTTCTATATTAGCTCTCGCCCAAAGTCATCTAGGTAAAGGCTTTTTAGGCTTATTTATAGTAGCCTTTACTTCTATAATCATGTCCACTATAGATTCACTAAGCTTCACTAGCGGCATGACGTTCTCTTTAGATATAGTTGGACGTATTAAAAACTCTTTTAAATCTCGTGCCATACAGCTTAGAAAAGATGCGCCTAAATTAAGCCTTACCGTAAAAAGCTCTACCCTAGATAGACCAAGAGAAGAAACTATTTTTTACACTCGCCTCGGAGTCTTTTTATTTACTACTATCGGTACAGTGATTGCGATCTATTCAGAATCTATTATTGGTCTGATTTATACCATGGGTTCGCTTGGTGTGGCGAGTTTACTAATTCCTTGTCTAGTAGCACTGTTCATTAAAAGAACTGTATATCACTCGCGCAATGTAGCTTTCTATTCAATGCTTAGTTCCTTTGCTGCTTCCCTTGCTTGGATTAGCTTTAATAAAATATTTTTAGATATAGATACTTATCTATTTGATATACAGCCGATTTTTATCGGCTTAGGAGTTTCTATGCTTTGTTTTGTGATTGATGGGATCAGGATTATTAAAGAGAAGTTTTAAAGTAACGGACTATCCCAGAGGTTTTGCAGAAAAGATTTATTCGGATCGAGCAGCTTGTAACGCTTTGCGCGAAGATAGAAAATAAAAAATAAGCTAAATACCATCAGCGAGACTGTACCTAATGTAAGAGAAATCAATAACATAGCATGATTAAAATCTTCGGTCATATATTACTCTTTAACTCTTGCTTTGCTTTAAGACGCTTCTCAAGATCCAAGAGTGTCTTATCAAGCATAAACATCAAGGCTCCAGCCAAAAGAGATAAAGTAACAAATATAATCAAAGAAATCTGAAAAGGTGTAAGAACAATCATTGATTCAATCCTTTTACATTACAGGAGTACATATCCAATAATTTAACTGCAACAATTATACATTTAGCTCCTATACTGGTCAATAAAATATAAACCATAAAAATCAGAAGATTAAATTTTGCCACAAAACTGTCGTAATCACTGATTAAAAAGAGTAGATAAGCGCAAAGAGGTGAGCATAAACCATAGCCAATAGTTTTCATAACATCTGCCCTAAATTTAATTGCTTCAACTAAAAAAACTCATTTAAATAATTTTAAAGACTATACACTAAAATTACAGGGGGTCATTTTTCCCCAGAAATTTAAAAGCCGCTTAACCCTTTAGTTGTTGCCATTCTGCTCTCCACTTAACTCTTGAAAATTAAGCTCTAAATGTTTCAGCTGCGACTCCAAAGAATTATGTGTATTTTCAAAATTCGCAAGAATTTCCTCTTCAATTGCTATAAGAGTATGAAAAGTTGAGTGATGGCTAAGAATAGCGTCACTAAGCAAAGAAGCTGCTTGGAGAAGTTCGTGATTGAATTGTGATTCAGGAACACTATTAACTAATTTTTTCTCACGGAAATCTTTTAAAATTTCATTCTCACGTCCAAAATCACGAGGAGTCTTCTTATATTCTGACATTAATTCTGTTTCCAAAGTCGAAATAAGCTCTCGGTGAGAATCTGACATATTTCCTAGAATCTGCAACTTTTGCGACAGTTTCAGAAAATGAAGTTGAAAACTCGTTATGTACTCAAGTCTTTCTTTTTTTGAATCGTTATGTAAATTTATAAAATCAATCTGAGTACGACAAATGCTTTCAAAGGTGCCAAAAATATCATGAATTAATTCTGTTTTTCTAACATGGCTTAATTTCGATTTATGAGACTTATCAGTGTAAGCTTCGACGACTTCAGGATAGGAAAAAAAACCAGTAAAAGGTAAATTGGTAATGAGTTTCAGCTGAACACCTACACCCTCAAGCAGCTTTCCACTAGCTAGACTCCCCGTATTTGGACCTTCTGCATTCTCTCCACTTAAGCGAATCCTCTCAGAGTTTAAAGTCTCTATCATCTCTTTAATTCTCTCAATATAATTCGGAAGAATTTTCTGAAAAGATTCTCTACAGTCTTTAATTTTCTGCTTTCTATCAGCTTCAGCAGACCGCCTCGAAAGCCAAAAGGTGAGCGAGCTCGCTAAAATAGCAGCACCTGAACCACTGTTGAAAAAGCCAAGGAAACCTAGGATAGGTTCACAAGCCTTATGAATCTGAATAAGGGTATTTTCGACAGCCATAAAATTGATACCTGAAAACAGCCTATCATATAAAAACCAAGCTATTTTCAATAACAGAAATATACTCTGGGGAAAAATGACCCCTTAAAAACTCTTAATTAATTTGCAAAGATTTATCATTATGCAAGAAATACCCGAGTCCTATAAATATAGAGCTGACTTATTAAAATATACGGGACTAGCCCTACTGAGCGTTCCCGCCACAATAATTTTCTTATGTGTAACCAACTATGAATATGAACCAAGCAAACTAAACTTCATAAGATTCTCAATCGCTTTACTAATAGGCATTTCTGGAATAAAATGCTTAACAAGAGGTGTGGAAATACTTGACCAATACTATAATGACAGGAGTAAAATTTAAATGAGTTTTTCAATGTTTACAGATTATCTAAAATTTTTAATGCTCGGCATTTTTCTTATTTTCACTATCCTCAGTATTCTCCATAATTGTTTTAAATTTGAAAAATCTCAAGGAGCAATCTCCGAGGATACTTCCTTTTTTAAATATTTTATTAGGTTTTTATTTAATCCAACTTCAAAACAGCCATAAACGCATCCTGCGGCAGCTCTACTGAACCCACATTCTTCATACGCTTTTTACCTTTCTTCTGTTTATCTAAAAGCTTTTTCTTACGAGAAATATCACCACCGTAACACTTCGCAAGTACATCTTTACGACGGGCTTTCACTGTCTGCCTTGCGATGATTTTACCACCTATTGCAGCTTGTATCGGAATCTCGAAAAGGTGCTGAGGGATTACTTCTTTAAGTTTACTTGCAAGCTTAGAACCCACATCATAGGCTTTATCACGGTGAACTATAGCAGAGAGTGCATCTACTTTTTCACCATTAAGTAAAATATCTAACTTCGATAAATGGCTTTCACGATAATCTGTAAGCTCATAATCCATAGTCGCATAACCCTTAGACAGTGACTTCATCTGATCAAAAAAATCTGTAACTATCTCAGCAAGAGGTATATGATACTCTAGATTCACACGACTGGTTTCACTCATCGCATTATGGTGCTTCATATCGATAAAAACACCACGTTTATCTTGGCATAATTCCATAATGGCTCCTACATATTCTTTCGGGAGCATAATTTTCACCTTCATAAAAGGCTCTTCGATTCTGTCTCTCTGAGTAGGTTCCGGAAGATTACTCGGATTATCCACCACCACCATTTTACCCGTGGTTAAATAGACTTTATAAGAAACGCTAGGCGCAGTAATAATCAGGTTTAGATCATATTCACGCTCTAATCTTTCCTGAATAACCTCCATATGCAGCATCCCAAGGAAGCCACATCTAAAACCAGAACCCAGTGCATTAGAAGTCTCTGGCTCAAAAACTATAGAAGTATCATTTAACTTCAGCCTAGATAAAGCTTCTTTTAAATCCGTGTATTCCACTGAATCCACGGGATACATACCACAGAATACCACTGGCATAGCTGCTTTATAACCAGGAATTGGTTTATCTGCTGGATGACTTACTTGGGTAATCGTGTCACCAACTATATTCTGAATCTCTTTTATCGAGCAAGCTATATAACCAACATCCCCAGCCCTTAGTTCTTCTACTTCTTTTTTATTAGGCGTTCTATAACCGACTTCTATAACTTGATATTCTTTACCAGCCTGCATAAATCTAACATTTTCAAGCCTCTTAACTTTACCTTCAAGAATACGACAGTAAGCCACTATGCCAAGGTAAGCATCATAATAGCTATCAAAGACTAAAGCTTTTAAAGGCTTTTCAAGCTCTGATTTAGCTGGTGGAATACGTTCTATAATTGCATCTAAAAGCTTATCTATGTTATAACCAGTCTTAGCACTGATTTCTATAGCATCAGAACAGTCAAGACCGACTATATCTTCTACTTCTTTTTTTACTCTCTCTACTTCAGCACTAGGTAAATCCACCTTATTAATTACAGGGATAATCTCTAAATTATTTTCTAAAGCTAAATAGACATTAGCTAAAGTCTGTGCCTCCACACCTTGCGTCGCATCTACTACTAGCAAAGCCCCTTCACAAGCAGCAAGTGACCTAGAAACTTCATAAGTAAAATCCACATGCCCTGGAGTATCGATTAAATTTAAAACATAGCCCTTATACTCCATGCGAGCCATATTAAGCTTAATCGTAATACCACGTTCTCTTTCAATATCCATGCTATCTAAAAGCTGTTCTTTCATTTCACGTTTAGTGATAGTCCCAGTAGCTTCTAGTAGCCTATCAGCTAAAGTTGACTTACCATGATCGATATGGGCAATTATTGAAAAAACTCGGGTTTTACTGTCTGACACTAGGATATGATTATAACAGTTATGTTCATACTGCATGGTTATCTTAATCACGGGAATTACGGTGACGAACTTTTAGCCGAGATTGTAGAGAGAAGACTTAAAAAACACTACCCTGAAACTTCCTTCGTGAAGCTTTCTAGCAAAAATTCATTTGCAGAACATTTTAAGCTTCTCAATAGCGGAGAATATTTAATCTGCCTAGGCGGCCTATTTCAAGATAAAACCAGCTTACTAACACCTGTATATTATTTCCTAACTACTTTTTTAGCTCATTTAAAAGGCATGAAAATTCTATACCTCGCTCAAGGCATAGGCCCTTTAGAGCACCCCATTGCCAAATGGTTATGTGAAAAAGCTTTTAAATTAGCTGATTTTGTGAGTGTCAGAGATAAATCCAGTGCAGAATTTTTAAAAGAAGCTGGTATTCGCCACTTCTACGGTGCAGATTTAGCATGGACTCTCTATTCCAATAGAAACCTCGTCCAGACACCAGAAGATTATGAAATCAGCCCAGAGATAAAAACTAAAATTGATTACTATCTTGGAAGCATCGAATCTCCAGTACCTATACTTTGCCTAAAAAAAGAAAAAGCCGAATATAGCGATGAATATATCGAAAGATTTCTAACTAGAGTTATAGAAGAGACTCTTCCAGACCCTAATTCACCCATCATCATTCTAGAGATGCAAGATTCTGATGCCCGCTTACATCGTAAAGCCATGGAGTTAATCCGTAAATATCGCATGGCGAATAATGTAGTTAATGAACTCAAGGATGTATACCTTAAGGCTAGTGAGTTTTCGCCAAATGAGTTACTTTATTGTTTAAATAAATATGGTTCTTCCATTACAGCAATGAGACTTCATGCACTAATCCTCGGTCATATCGCAGGTCTTAAATGCACAGCTATAGCCGTAGAACCTAAAATAAATGACTTTGTACAGCAGATAGATATTTATAATCTAGAAACCTTAAAAGATCGTGCTGAAAAGCATTATGATAAGGTACTATTCTTAAGCTTTTAACTTGGGCGTGTAGCAGAACTCCAATTTCTGCGTTTTTACCTGAAGGTCTTTTTCTTAACCTTATAAACGAATAGAAGAACTTCTGCCACTGCTTTATAGAGCTCCGGAGGTATCTCTTGGTTAAGTCTTACTAGCCTGAATAAAGCCCTAGATAAAGGGATATTCGTAATAATCGGAATATTATAAGCTTCTGCTATTTCTATAATCTGCTGGGCGATTATCTCAGAACCCTTCGCTAAAATTATCGGAGCCTTGCTCATCTGATCATCATATTTAACAGCTAAAGCTACGTGTTCTGGGTTTTTAACGACAAAATCTGCTTCAGGTACTTTCTGCAAGCCGCTTCCACCACCACCTTGAGAGATTTCTCGCTGCTTCTGTCTACGTTTAGATTTAATTAAAGGATCACCCTCGGTACTTTTGTATTCATCCTTCATCTCTTTAAAGCTCATTTTCTGATCTTTCATGAACTTCCATTTTTGAAATAAAAAATCAACAATAGATACAGCAAAAAGTAAAATCGTACTTTTCCAAAAGAAATCCCAGAGTACATTAGCAACAGACACAAAGCCAGCAAGCTTATTAGAAGCATCTATATTACCAAGTATCGCGGGCAAATGCTCTTGAACAGTAAGGAAAGCAATATAACCAACAGCTATAACTTTCACAAGACCTTTCCCAAGCTCAAATAGAGACTTTACGCTAAGCATATTTTTTAATCCCTTAATCGGATCTAACTTATCAAGCTTAAACTGCATGGGTTCAGTAGTGAATAGAATTCCCCCTAGCTGAAGTACTTCAATAATCACCGCTACAATTACAAGAGCAACCATAATCGGAACAAGAATTAATAAAATAGTTTTCCAAGCATGGAAAATAATAAACTGATTACTAACTTTTTCAAAATCACCAATACTTCCCCAAAAAACTTTACAAAGATCCATCAGAAGCTTAAACATATAAGTTCCGAAATTAAAAAGACAGACAAAACCCACTATCTGAACGGCAAGAGAAGTCAAATCCTTGCTTTTAAAAACACTACCCTTTTTACGAGCTTCATTTAGCTTATGCTGAGTAGCTTCGAATTGTTTATCATCACTATCTTCATCGCCAGACATAAAATTAAAAAACCTACGCTACTCATTACCTTTATATAAGCAATGTATCAACAAAATGGCCAAGACACAAGCAGCATACAAAATATAAGCCTAGCAAAAAGAAGTTAAGAAAAAGACAAGACTAGATTAGTCTATTTTTAGATAGTCGCCAAAGCCTTAATCTCAGGATCACCCGTTCTAACTTCTTTACAAACTTTATCCTCAATAGCGACAAGTCTAACTGCTTCAGCTACTCTTCTAACAACATCTGGGTTAAAGGCATCTGGAATAATATATTCTGGATTAAGCTCTTCATCACTTACACAGCTAGCAATGGCTTTCGCCGCAGCGATCTTCATATTCTCAGTAACCGTATAAGCATTAGCATCTAAAAGACCCCTAAACATTCCAGGGAAGCCCAAGACATTATTTATTTGATTAGGATAATCAGAACGACCAGTCGCCACTATCTTACAGTATTTTCTAGCTAAAGCTGGATCAACCTCTGGAGTAGGGTTTGACATAGCAAACACTACCGAATCTTTAGCCATACTCTTCAATTCATCTTCACCAATCAGATTAGGACCAGAAAGACCAATAAATATATCTGCACCTTCAAGTACCTGACTTAAACTACCTTTCTCATGATTCGGATTAGTAATCTCAGCATAAGCTTCTTTAGAAGCATTCATATTACCACTTCTACCTTTATAAATCGCCCCAGCCCTGTCACAGCCAATAACATTCTTAATGCCCAAATCTAAAATCATCTTAGTACAAGCAACTCCAGCAGCACCAGTACCACTAAATACCACCTTCAAATCTTCAGGTCTTTTATCTAAAAGCTTAATCGCATTTAGAAGAGCTGCCGTCGTAACTATAGCCGTTCCGTGTTGGTCATCATGGAAAACTGGGATATCAACCAGATTCTGTAATTTTTCTTCTATCTCAAAGCATCTAGGAGCAGAAATATCTTCTAAATTAATACCTCCAAAACCTGGCGAAATCATTTTTATACATTCAACTATTTCATCAACGCTCTTGCCTTCAGCATTAATAGCGATGGGATAAGCATCAATATCAGCTAACTGTTTAAAAAGCATTGCCTTGCCTTCCATGACTGGCATAGAAGCACTAGGTCCTATATCTCCAAGTCCCAAAACTGCCGTACCATCAGTAACTACTGCCACTGAGTTTTTTTTAATGGTTAAAAATTTATCGAGATTAGGCTTATCATGAATAGCCATGCAAACCTTAGCAACACCTGGCGTGTAAACAATGGCAAGATCATCTTTATCGTTAACCTCTTTAACCAAAGAGATTCGAATCTTACCCCCTGCGTGTGCTTCAAAAATTTTCTTGTCTTGATCTGATAAAGTCATATGACCATTTTAACAAAGAAATGCTAAGCCCTAAGAAGTTTTTTATTAGCAGCATTAATTAAAATCTCATATTCACCCACTAACTCTGCCAGAATAGCATCCCAAGAACGCTGCTGGGCAATAGCAAAAGCCCTATCTCCAAGCTTTTTTCGCCAAGCTGAATCCTTAATTAAGGCTTCTAAATTATAAATAAAACTAAGTGGGTTTACAGTATCTAAATAATCAACTTTAGGATCTGCAAGAAAGCCTGAAACTGCCTGCTCAATTAAATCCCGAACCCCAGGTGAATCAAAACCAAGCACTGGTAAACCTGAAGCCATAGCTTCAAGCACAACCTGCCCAAAAGTCTCAGTAACACTAGGAAAAGCAAAAATATCCGCACTTGCGTAGAGTGAAGCTAACTCTTCACCTGTTTTCAAACCAGTAAAAGCATAATTAGAAGCACCAGCTAAAGCAGCCTCTAAATCAATACGAGAAGGGCCTTCACCAACAATTAAAATCTGAATATCTTCAGGATATTTTATTAATAAGTGCTTAAATGATTCCACCAACTTTTCCAAAGACTTCTCTTCAGCCAGTCTTCCCGCATAAAGAATAGTCAGTTTATTAGAACTTAAACCATAGGCTTCAAGTTTTTTCTTATCAGCTTTACTTGGATTAAACAGCTTATGATCGACTCCACGACCGAAAACTCCAACATTTTCAACACCTATACCTTCCAATTGAGCTTTAGAACTCGGACTAGGAGCTAAAACTCTATCAGCTTTAGAATAAATCATTTTAGTCACCACATTTATAATATTCTCTACATAAGGTATTTGATAGCGTGGTGCGTAAGCAGCAATATCAGTATGAAATGTCGCTAGGGACGGGAGTTTCATTTTCTCTATATAATAATGCCCGACAGCACCCAATGTTACAGGCGTAACCAAGTGAATAATATCTGGCTGAAACTTATATAAAGCCTCCTCTACGACTTTATTAGAACTAGGAATTAGCGATTGTAAAGCTGCTATAGGTAGCTGCATAAATTCATTATCTAAAAATTTTGCGAAAAGCTCATCTTCAGGCTTTACTAAATTAAGTTCTTTATATAAGCCAAATGGAATACCTGGCACTCTCACAACTTGAGTGCTAGAGTAACACTCCTCGCCATCTCCGATAGTAATCAATAGAACTTCATGACGATTTTTCTCTAAGTACTTAATAATTTTCTCGACGGTACGAACAACACCGTTTACCTGTGGGAGAAAAGTTTCTGTTAATATCGCTACTCTCAAATTTACCTCTTTAAAGAATTTTTAACCTGTAGATATCTAGAGAATGCCTTAAAGAAGGTATCTGCTGCTTTAAACAATACAATTAAAACATCTATTGCCTTTAGAAACAAGGACTTACCATTCACCATCATAAAACGATCTATAAACTTAAGCCCCAAAGCACTAATCAGTGGCAATAAAAGACTTAAAGTATTAGCATTAGGCTTCATCAGAATAGAGTCACGAAAATCAGCAAGCTTAAGCTCAATCTCCCTCAGAGCCTCTTTGATCGAACTAGTCAAGAATGTAAGCACCAAAAGAAATAACGTTAAGACAATGAACAGCGTTATTAATAAGATTTTGGCAGCTATTAGCATTTAGTTTAGGTGTTACTCATTCTTAAGAGTAACATAGTCCACCGGAACCTCTGTCGGAGTCGATCTTCCAAATACAAGAACGCTAACTTTCACAGTCATCTTCTCTTCGTTAATTTCAGATACTTCTCCCTCCAAACCTTCAAAAGGTCCAGCCAAGATAGTAACGAAATCACCAAATTTAAAGTCAATTTCTTTTTTCGTCGCAAGCCTAGAATCACCAAGAACAGTATTCTTACGAAGTATTCTTCTGACTTCTGAATCACTGATAGTCGGAGGATCTTTACGATCACCACCAACGAAGCCTAATACCCCTGGAGCTTCTCTAACTGTTTTCCAAGTATCATCGTCAAGTACCATGTCAACAAGAACATAACCAGGATATTCTTTTTCCTGCTTCTCAACTCTCTTACCTTGCTTAACTTTTACGATAGGTCTTTCTGGAACAGCTACTGAGAAAATTCTATCCCAGACTTCCATCGTTTCTATACGTTTTTCTATATAGCCTTTAACTTTTTTCTCATGACCGCTCGCTGTTTGCACAACATACCAGCCCCTCTTTCCACTTCGTTTTCTAGTCGTCATTATTTAGCCACAACTCCTTTAAATAAATCAAAAAATCTCTCAAATGCTATGTCTAAAGCGTAGATAGTTACGGCAATAATAGTAACGATAACAAGTACATTCACAAATTCTCTAATAACTTCTTCTCTAGTAGGCCAGTCTATCTTCTTAAATTCATAGACAACACCCTCTAAATACTGAGGCAAAGGCTCTTTAACAGCAAGCCCAATTTCTGGTGAATCATCCTCTGTAAGCCAAGCCAAGAACTTATTCTTTTCAGGCTTAGCCTTTTTATTATCTAGACTCTCTAGCTTTTCCATAAAAAAATTAACTCCCCGTAGGAAGCCTTAACTATGCTAGCAAAATATACCCAGGAAAGCAAAGAAAGCAAGAATTTATTTAAGGATCAGCTCAAAAATACTGGAATCATTTCTTCTGCTTAATAAAGAAATTTTGTTAAGACTAAAATCTTTTGTGGAAAAATAAACATACCAACTGGTCGGCTTTATAATATAATTAGAAAATCGTCATTAAAAGTAAATAGCTAAAAGTCAAATCATGCAAAAACACGAAGATAAAATTAATCAAATTCTTGATTCAGTAGAGAATTTATTACTAAATAGCAACATTAGTGAAATAAGCCTAAATAAAATAATTACAGAAAGCGGTCTCAGCAAGGGAGGATTCTTTCATTATTTTAAAAATAAAGATGATCTAATAATAGCTCTCACAGAAAGATCTATGGAAATTTATAAAACTCTTATAATCGATGAAATGAATTTAGATCCTAATCCTATTGGACGTTTCATTAGAGCACAAGCGCGTTTAATGCTAGGCAATACTATTTCAAAGCCATGCTATGAGTATGAAAGACTAGAAACTATAGGACAAGTACTCTTATTAAGCTTGATGGCAAATCCCAAGCTTCTAGACACTTATCGTAAATGTTACAGTGACTTTGAACAATTCTACAGGAATGATGGTCTAGCACTAAGTAAATCAATGCTTCTAAACTGTGCCATAGATGGTTTATGGATGGCTAAAAGTATAGGAGTGCAAATTCACAGCAAAGAAGAGATTAATGAATTATTAGAAGAAATTATTCGTTCAAGTAGCGAAAAATAAAATTAAGGAGAAAAAATGGCTACAGCTAATATTAATATTTTTGATAATTTAATTAATCAAATTGAAATTATAAATATCGCAATTTTGTCACTGATTGTCCTGGAGATATTTATAGATTTTTTCTTTTATCGAAATGAAAGAGATTTTAGCGAATCAATGTTAGCAGCAGAAATCTCCTTACTATACCAATTTTTTCTGCATACTAAAAAAATTAAAAAGCTAGGTTTCTTAGAATTGATTTTCAATACCCCATCAAGCCACAGAGTACATCATGGTTCTAATCAAAAGTATCTTGATAAAAATTATGGCTCCATACTGATCATTTGGGATAGACTGTTTGGCACTTATCAGAAAGAAGAAGAGAAGGTCATCTACGGTCTCACTAAGCCAGTTAAAAGCAAAAACCCTCTAGTCATAAATATTACAGAGCTTTCAAGAACTTGGAAAGGTTTTATGCAAAGTGAAAATTTATATAAAAAAGCATTATGGTTATTCAGTCGTCCACAAGATAGTAATTTATTGATTTAGGATTTTAAAACATTTAAGAAAAATATTATAGGAGAAACATTATGGATAGAAGAGAATTTATTGTAAACACGGCTAAAGCACTTGGCTTTCTATATACAAGTCAAGTGGTTAACGCCAGTGGGCAGAGAGACCTTGATTCACCGAAGAATATACCGAATTCTCTAGCAGCTTCGAATAGTTATGAAAAAGAAAAATCATTATATGATGTCTGTGTAGTTGGGGCAGGAGCGGCAGGAATGTATGCATGCATGCAAACTACTTCAGGAGCAAGGTAAATCTTTTATATGCCTAGAAGCTCGATCTAGAGTTGGTGGACGAGTATATAGTCAAAAGCTAGCAAATGGAAACCATATTGAACTTGGTGCTCAATGGTTGGCAGAATCTGGGCAGACCCGCTTCGCCAGCTTAGTGAAAGAATACAAATATAAACCTCTTGTAAATTTCCAAGATGGACTCACGGTTTTCCTTAGAGATAATCAGAAACAACTATTAGAAGATGGGGTATTTCCTTTTTCTTCTCTCGGCGAACTAGATGCTTATAGAGTTGGTCGACGAATACAGCAGCTTACAAAAAAAATAGGAAGTACAAAGCCTTGGCATTTTCCAAGTTTAGATCAATTAAGTATTTATGACTGGATTCAAAAAACGTCTCAGCACGAAGAATCTGCGGAGTATTGGCTTAACATTATTGAGTCCGCATTGTGTGTAGATCCAAAACTCCTGTCTGCCTTGGAATGCTTCCAAAGTATGTCCACTGTTGGTGGGGTAGAAAAACTAGAAGGAGCAGATAGGTATTATTTTGCAGAAGGTATTCAAAGCATTTTTGAAAGAATAGCTAATTCTCTTGGCAATAAACTTGTTCTTAATTCACCCGTGATTTCAATTGAACACTCTGAGAATCAAGTTATTGTTCAAACTAATCAAAGCCAGTATCAGTGTCGCAAATTAATATTAGCCCTACCGCCACAACTGATAGGCAAAATGTTCATAAATCCTGCTCTTCCTGAAAATTATTCAAGTGCCTTAAGTACTTTGCAAACTGGAAAAGTGGTAAAAATGATTGGAATATATCAAAAACCTTGGTGGAGAGAAGATAATCTAAGCGGAACAATAATATCTCCAGACTCTGATATTGATTTCGTAATAGATTCTTCTCATCCAAATAGCCCAGCTGGTATTTTAGTCGCTCTTGTTGGTGGTACAAGGGCTGAATCAATTAATCCATTAAATACTATTGCCAAGCAGGAGCTATTTGAATCCTTTGTAAAAACAGCATTTGGTCGCTCAGAAAAAATAGAGGAATTTTATAGTCATGATTGGATTTCGGATCCTTATTCACTTGGCGCTTATCGATCTAGTCGTGGGATTGGAGAATGGGTAAAAAGTCAAAATATTTTTTCTCGTTCTTTTGGGTCTATTCATTTTGCGGGAACTGAAACAGCAAGTTCTTGGCGTGGATATATTGAAGGTGCTTTACAATCTGCCGAAAGAGCCGTTAAAAGAGTTATGAAAGATATCTGATGGCTCATTAAACTGCCTCTAATTTAATCCTAGCCAAAAAGTAAGAGGCTTGAAGTCATAGAAGGATAGCGCGCCCTGAACGCGACCTTCAAGGTCGCCACAAAAAAGCAACCCTCGGGTTCAAGTCCGTAATTATGCTGTAACTATAAATGAAAGTGGCGCGCCCTGAAGGACTTGAACCCTCGACATTTGGTTTTGGAGACCAACGTTCTACCAACTGAACTAAAGGCGCATCAAAAACAATTTCTTAAATCTAGAAATTATTTAAGTAAATATAGCACACGGATATTAACTAAATATTTATGATAAGTATAAAGATGCCCAAGCTTGTAATTATTCTAGGAGACCAGTTAAATACTAAACTATCCGCGCTTGAAGAATTTAAAAAAGATGAAGATGAAATTTTTATGATGGAAGTATTAGACGAAAGTTCTTACGTAAAGCATCATAAAAAAAAGTTAGTATTCATTCTTTCAGCCATGCGGCATTTTGCGGAATCCTTAAGGGGAAAGGGGTTCACAGTAAATTATATTAAACTTAACAGTCAAGAAAGTCTCGAATCTTTCACCAAAACGCTATTAGGATTCATTAAAACTAGGCACTCTCAGAATCAAGCTTTTCATAAAATTATCTCTACTGAAGCTTCTGAGTACAGGGTTTTAGAAATGCAAAAATCTTGGACAGAGCTTCTAGAGAAATTTAATATAGTTTTTGAGCTTAAAGAAGATAATCGTTTTCTCTGTACAAAAGAGGAGTTTAGCGATTGGGCTAAAGGTAAAAAAAATCTTCTTATGGAAAATTTTTATCGTGAGATGCGGAAGAAAAACAATATCCTAATGGCTGATAATAAAAAACCTCTAGGCGGTAAATGGAACTATGATCATGATAATCGAGAAAGTTTAAGTAATAAAAAGACTCTTAATAAAATACCTGAACGATTCATTCCAGAAGCAGATGAAATCACTCGAGAAGTTATAGAACTAGTTAAAGAAAAATTCAGTAATTATTTTGGTGATATAGAACCTTTTTATTTTGCAGTTACGGAAGAGGGTGCAAGAAAGGCTTTAGAGATTTTCTTGCAAGAATATTTACCTAATTTTGGTAAGTACCAAGATGCAATGCTTGAAAATGAAGCTTTTCTTTATCACAGCGTTATTTCACAATATATTAATATCGGATTATTAGATCCTTTAGAGATATGCAAACTGGCTGAATCTCAATATTTAAAAGGCTCTGCTCCTATAAATGCAGTCGAAGGTTTTATTAGGCAGATATTAGGCTGGAGAGAATTTATTAGAGGGATTTACTGGTTATATATGCCAGATTACGTTAATAGTAACGCTTTAGAAGCCTATAGACAGCTACCTGAATTTTACTGGGATCCCGATAAAACTGAAATGAACTGCTTAAAACAGGTCATTAAACAGACTAAGGAAAATGCATACTCACATCATATACAAAGACTTATGATCACTGGGAATTTTGCTTTAATCGCAGGAATCAATCCCCAAGAAGTTCATGAATGGTATCTCAGCGTCTATGCCGATGCTTATGAATGGGTTGAATTACCTAATACTCTAGGCATGGCTCTCTATGCGGATGCTGGCAAATTAGCAACTAAGCCGTATGCTGCAAGCGGCTCTTACATAAATAAAATGTCTAATTTCTGTAAAAACTGTAAGTATAATGTTAAAGAAAAAATCTCTAGCGATGCTTGTCCTTTTAATTATTTATACTGGGATTTTATTCATCGCAATGCTAACACATTAAAAAACAATCCTAGATTAGCTTTCGCCTATAAGAACTTAGAGAATTTTGATTCAGATAAGCTCACGGCGATTAAAGCAAGTTCAGAGAAGTTTATGAGTAGGATGATCTAGCAATAAGGAATTTTCTATTTATTTTTATTACTTCAATTCTTAAAAATCTCCAAAAAATCTTCATCCTCTTCCATATCCTCAAATTTAATAAATTTAATTAAACGCCCTCTGTAATCTAGCTCCCCACTAATATTTTCATTAATAACGAAACAGCGTTCTGTACTCGGATATGAACGCAAAAAATGCTCAAAAGCTTTAGGTATAAGCATTTGCTTTAGCTTAGATTTAACTTCTATAATACTCGGCTTGCGATTTTTAATATAAATAAAATCTATTTCATTACCATCTTTAGTTCTCCAGAAACGTATCTCAGAGTTTTTAGGTGCTCGCATTCTTAAAGCATTGTGCACATAGGATTCATATAAAAGCCCCTTATCTGATCTAGCTTTCAATAAAGAAAAATCACTAATAATAGAATTTCTAATTCCATTATCAAATAGAAAATATTTTTTAGATTTTTTCAGCTCATTACTGAGATTTTGCGAAAAACTATAAAGCGGATAAAGCACGAAAGTCTGTTCCAGTATTGCCAAATAATGCTCCGCAGTCTTATTACTTACCATTAATTCACGCGCAAGAGAGCTCACTGAAACAATTTGAGCTTGAGTATCAGCTAAAATATAGATTAAGCGATTAAAGGCTGGAATATTCTCTTCTTTAATTAGGCTTTTAATATCTTTCAGGATATAGGTAGCGACTAGGTTATCAAGCAAATCAATTTTCTGATCATTAGTTTTCAAATGAATCAAACCTGGTAAGCCACCATAAATTAAATAGCTTTCAAAAGTTTTTTTTGTCTGTTTAAATTCACTAAAACTGAGCGAAAATATATGCTTCTCAATCTTTCTTCCAGCAAGGCTTTCCTTTAAATGTTTATGCATTTCCAAGGAAGAGGAACCTGATGCAATAATTTTAACTTTCAATTTCCTATCATCAAAAATAGCTTTAAATAAACTAGAAGCATTTTCAAAATATTGAAATTCATCAATAAAAATAAAATCTGTGTTCTTTGTAATATCCTTATATAGACTGACTAAGTCTTGATTAAAATAACGACTATCTTCGGGAATCTCTAAATTAAAATATTTAGTTTTTTTCTTCTTCGCTTTAGCAAATTTCTCAAGCTCAATCATTAAATGGGTTTTACCAACCTGCCTTGCACCAATCAAGATCAATATCTCACTTTTTTTCAAGCACTTAATTAAATCATCGAAAGAATCTCTCTTCACAAGCATATATTACTATTTTACCCAAGTACTCCAAAATAGTAAATTTTTGACGATTTTGGAGTGACGAGGAAAACCTAATCCGATAGAAATCCTGTACCGATAAAGCTTTTAGTATCCACGATAAACTTCTGAGCATCTACATATTTTTCAGAAAAAGTTTTAGGAAATCTATACTTCGCCCCAGAACGATATTTGAATTCAAAACACTGAAGATTTTTTTCTCTCCCCCAATCTTCCACTAAATCTATTTCTTGATTATCATAATTTCGCCAAAAATAATAAGAGGGGTTATAACCCTGATAGTAATTAGATTTCATCCTTTCAACAATTGCAAAATTCTCCCAAAGCTGCCCAATATCCGTCCTTAAGTCCAAATCATTAAAATCATTAATCAGTGAATTCCTTATACCTAAATCATAAAAATATATTTTTTGACTTTTCTTTATCTCATTACGTAGATTCTGAGAGAAAGAACTTAATCTAAAAATTACAAAGCTTTTCTCTAAGATATCTACGTATTTAATTACAGTAGCTTGATCTAAACCTAAAACAGTAGCGATCTCGTTATAGGAAACTGTAGAAGAGATTTGATAAGCAAGTAACCTTAATAGCTTAATTAAATAATCAGATTTTTTTATGCCAGATATACTAAGTAAATCTTTAAAAAGATACTGCTCAGTAATTTCATTTAAAGCATCTCGAATATCTTCAGCCGCCAAATCATAGATTCCTGGATAGAGACCATATTTAAGAGCGTGCTTCATATTACGGCTCAGCTCAAGTGAGTTATCACTAAGCTCCGTGATAGATAGGGGATACAGCGTAAAACTATAAGACCTGCCAGTTAAAGGTTCATTCACTATATTAGCTAAATCAAAGCTGCTAGAGCCTGTGGCAATAATCTGTGTATCAGTCAAATTATCCACTAGAATCTTTAATTTAAGACCAATATCTTTTATTCTCTGAGCTTCATCTATAACTACTAAATCACTTGAGCCAATCAAAGCTTTAAGCTCAGTAAAATTTTTAGCTCCCTCGAAAGCTGCCTGCACGTCATATTCATCTGCATTTAAATATATAGACTTAGATGCAGGATAATCACGCATTAAAGCCTTTACCAGTGTAGTTTTTCCAACTTGCCTTGCACCATAAATAAGCAAGGCCTTTCCCTTAAAAAGCTTTTTCTTGATTCTTGCAAATATTTTACGCTCATAAAGCATCTAATCTAAAATTTTACCCTAATTTTCCGATTACAATCCAAAAATTAGGAGCTTTTTTCGGGTTTCTTGGTGAGAACATTGCTTTCAGTAATTTATTAGCATCGATTATCAGCTCAAACTCTTTTACACAAGCCGCCCTGTAAATATCATAGTTTATCCTCTGTAGAGAATTTAGCTAAAGAGCTAAAAGCCTTCTCCAAGGTATTCGTATGTCTTGTGAAGTACTCTAAATTAATTTTACTCATAATATCCCTCTCCACAAGCATATATTACTATTTCACCCAACTACTCCAAAATAGTAAATTTTTGATGATTTTGGAGTGATAGGGAAAAATGGTAAGTTAATTCATATAGTTAGGAATCACATTTTCCTTTAAGATCTTTCTGCCACTTACGTTCTAGCTCTCTATACCAAACTGGTTTAGTCTTCATCAGACTCTCAGGCAATTTAGCACCACAAAGATACTTATAAGATTTATTTTTTTCTACATATTCATTAGATTTATCTATCAAAGTTGTATTGCGAAGCTGTGTCCAAGTAAGATTTTTAGCATCTGCTAAATTAGCATTCGTAAAAATAGTAGCAAATAATTTAGCATCTTCAAAATTAGCCTTAGATAAATTTGCATCTTCAAAATTAGTACCAAATAAAGTAGTCTCATTTAACTCTGCATTTTCTAAATCAGCGAAATGTAAACATGCACAAGACAAATCAGCTCCCCTTAAATTAGCTTTCTTTAAGGAAGCAGCCTCTAATTGTGCTCTCACCAGAAAAGTAAATTTTGCAGATAATAAATTAAGGTCTAAGCCCTTTTGACCATACTCACCAAAAGGGATAACCTGCTTATATAAAGATTTTTTTTGATCATATTTATCCTTTTCCGACAGATTCTTTTGAGAATCAATATTATGCATTCTCTCAAAATAAAGAGGTGGTGGTGATGATAAATGAGTTCCAGAAGGTATTTTTAAGCCTGATATCGAGCTTGTTATTATATTAAAACGTGAAGCCCAAAATGAAGCACATAATGACGAGCCGCCAAAGACTAGAAAATCTATAATCAGGACTATTACGATTATAAGTAATGGTCGAGAAAGTAATAATAAATTGTTCTCTGCTTCATTTAATCCAGTTTTAAAGTTTTTCCAAGAAGCTATTAACGGATCTATTGCAGCTTTGTTGTCCACATTCTTGAGTTTTTTTTCAAGAACTTGAACGTCTTTTTTTTGCTGTCCTAAGCTTAGCATCGCCTTTAGAACTAAATATATTACTGGCAAGCGTTTCTCTGATGTAATTACTAGCAAGAGCTTACTTAACTCTAAGCAAGCTAAAGTTACAAGAGAAACGACAAGAATGGAAAAAACGGTCACAAAATAATATATTGGAGTATCCAAGAAAAAACAATAAAAAACTCCTAAACTACCAGCTGAAAGAATTACAAAAAATACTATATAGGAGAAACAGGAAAAGGGAAAAGTGTGTGCTGCTCGAACAGTTAAATACCCCAAGGACTTATGCAAAATATTGTCACAAAAAGACCAAATCATCATCAGCAGCAAATAAGGTATTAAAATCCAAAGAGAATTAGCCAAATCATGCTTTGGTAAAAATCTATAAATTAATATAGCTAATGTAAAAGGAGCTAAAAGGTATAACTGAGCATAATAAATCAATGCACCAAAGCTAGATACCGAATCACGATAAGTCTTTAAATATGGTGAAAAACTAAGAAGCAAATAGTAAGGTGCTCCTAGAGCAATCTTTTCATGAATAGCTTTCCCATCTTGAAATATTAGAGGTAAGCTAGAGATTTCTTTCCAGAATTTTGCTAAATGTAGATGCTGATAGCAGGAAAGTATCAATAAAGCAATTGGAGCAATTTTAAAAAATTGGCTAACAGAGACTTTCAAGCTAATTATAGGTAATTCTGTGGTTGAAAAGATACCTAACAAATCAAGATCTTGAATGCTAGAAACTTGGCATATACAAAAAACACAAAATATCGTAAGTGTTAAACTCGCAGCTTTGATAGATTTTGATAAATCTGAAAGTCTATCAAAGACTGGTTCATAGAAAAATTCTTGACCATTAAAGCTTTTAACCTCTCCTTTCCAGTCCGAGATATCAGCACCAATGAGATCTTCAGGGAAAAGTTTATTAGGGTCTTTATCTGTTAGTTTTTTACCTATATAATCAGCCACACCATCACCTCAAAACCACATAAGCTTCAAAAATCCCCTCATGAAAGCTCTCTGGCAACCGAGCCCAATCAAACACATCTATTAAAATCGGAATATTAGATTCTTTAAGAGCATCAATAAAATCTGCAAAAGCTCCTACAGGTATAGGCTTCAAATCAGCAGACCGTAAAACTATATCTAAATCACTGCTTTCATGAGCATTTCCAGTAACCCGCGAACCATAAGCCCAGATAGAAATATCGGGTAAATATTCATCTGCTATTTCCAGTAATCTTAATTTATCTTTTTCTCTTAGAAATAGCTCAGGCTGTTTCATTTAGAGCCTCTATAGTTTCGGCTAATTTATTAGCATCGATTATAAACTCAGGAATTAAACTTAAAGTTTCATTCGCAAAATTAACTCCGTAATCATGTGCCGTTTCATTACGGCTATCACGATACTTAAACCATCTTTCAGTTTCTTCTAGGCTCAGTAAACCATGCTTACTAGCACTGCGGAAAACGTCCTTAAAGTTCATCGTATCTAACTCTCTAGCTAAGGCAAAATATGGCTTTAAAGCTCTTCGTAATAATTTAACTGACTGTTCGATTATCAATTCAAACTCTTTTACACAAGCTGCCCTGTAAATATCGTGGAGTTCATCTTCTGTAGAGAATTTAGCTAAAGAACTAAAAGCCTTCTCCAAGGTATTCAGGCATCTCGTGAAATACTCTAAATTAATTTTACTCATAATTGCACTGTTGCCAAACTCCAATTTCTGCGTTTTCTTGGCAGCAGTCCCCTTTTAAACTACTTCTTAACCGCAAGCTTCTCAGCCTTAGAAACCACAGCATGCGTCTTCATCTGCATACCAAAAAGCTCAATAAACCCAACTGCTGACTGGTGATTAAACATATCACCTTTATCATAAGTCGCTAAACCTTTATCATAGAGCGAGAATGGTGATTTTCTTGAAGCTACAGTGATAGAACCCTTATATAATTTAAGTTCTATCTCACCAGTTACATGCTCTTGTGATTGATTTATAAAAGCATCCATGCAGTCTCTAAGTGGCTCAAACCAGAAACCTTGATAAATCATTTCTGAATACTTCTCGTCAAGCAGGTTTTTAAAGCTTTTCATATTTTTAGTCATCACTAAATACTCTAATTCTTTATGTGCTTTACCTAGAAGTACTGCTGCTGGAGCTTCATAGATCTCCCTAGACTTAATACCGACTACCCTATCTTCGATTTTATCGATACGCCCTATAGCATTATCACCAGCGATTCTATTTAATTCTTCGACAAGCTCAATCGGTGCATAAGGTTTACCATTAACCGCTACTGGAATACCCTTCTCAAAAGAGATACGCACATACTCTGCTTTATCTGGAGCAGACTCTGGAGATTTAGTCATACCATAGACATCTTCTGGAGGCTCTACTGTAGCATCTTCCAAAATGCCACACTCAGCAGATCTGCCCCATAGATTTAGATCTATCGAATAAGGACTCTTCTTAGAAGTAGGCACTGGAATACCGTGTTTATCAGCATACTCAATACTTTCCTCTCTAGTCATACCCCACTCTCTAGCTGGAGCGATGATTTTAAGGTTGGGATCTAAAGCCATGATAGAAAGATCGAATCTTACTTGATCATTACCCTTTCCAGTACAGCCATGCGCGATAGCATCAGCTTTATATTCATGAGCTATATCGACTAAGATCTTAGCGATAAGCGGTCTTGCTAATGCTGTAGCTAAAGGATAATTTTCTTGATAATTGGCGTTAGCCTTTAAAGCTCTGAAACAGAACTCTTCTATAAATTCTTGCTTAGCATCTATAACTCTACTTTCACTAGCTCCGATGGTAAGAGCTTTTGCCTGTATCTCTTCAAGCTCCTGTCCTTGACCTAAGTCTATCGCTACGCAAACGACCTCATTGCATTTATGTTCCAAGAGCCACTTTACAGCGACAGAAGTATCTAAACCTCCACTGTATGCAAGAACTACTTTATCGGCTATTTTTTTTGACATAATAAATTTTCGTTATTCCATATTTTAGCTTAATTTCAAGGTTAAGAATTGCTATTTCAAGCATTTTTCAGCGGATTGCTTAGGGATTTACCAGAATAAGTTAATATGCAAATTACGCAAATGAATGTTCAAGCTGCAACTCACCATTTAGCATACTAATACGATTGTGAGTCCCAATGTTTCCGATGGTTGAACCGTTTTTTTCCAGCGGCAAAACAAAAGACATTTTTTGTATGTGGCTAAAATCATTTTTTTGCATCGTAGATCTTAAGAACCCAGCCAGTTCAGTGATTCCATTATGAGCACGAGAAACTCCCTGCTGATTTAAATATTTTTCAGCAAATTCATCTACTGGATCTATATAAATTATTATTTTAGGTTGACTTGATTTTTCTTCTACTCGTTCGCTTTGTTTTCCTAGTAACTCATTAACTAAACGCTTCAATTCGTCACTAATGATGGAAGTTTTAGGTAGGTATTGAGAGCTTGCAAGAAGCTGCTCACTAAGCTGCAAATGGATAAAGGAAGAGCCTTGTTTTTCCGCCTGCTCTTTGAGCTCTCTAATTAAGGAGGCTTTTGGAATGTCTTCAGGACTGTAGACTGTCACACCATGTGTGTTATGTTTTGCCAAAGCGTCGGTAATCACTTGACTCAAGGGATTGACAGCAGAAGTTTGAGGTCGCGAAATAGAATTATTCACCCCTCCTGCATCTTCTACCTTGGAGGCAAATTCTAGAATCTCCCGCCTTCTTGTTTGTTGCTGATTATTTACTGCTACCACGCTCAACAACGAATCTTGCGAACCAACAGCACCATAACTAGGTTTCTGTACTTGCCTCTCCCGAAAAAGCTTTGCCGCTCCATTTGCATCAGGGATACGAAAATTGTCATTACCTACCATAATCACAATTGTACATACGGATCAAAATAATTACAAGGTTTTATTCATTTCTAGGGGGATAGGGGATTACGAAAATAAATTTTCAGGCTAGCAGGCTTAGTATAAGATTAAAAAATATTTGAAAGCTTGAATTAAAGCCACTGAGCTAATGAACATGAAAACTAAAACACTCAATTTAATAGATCTCTACAGATACAGAAAAGATTTCATCTGGGGTAAAGACTATTACGCTAGCATAGAAGACAATCGAGTAGTCTCATCCATCCTTTACAGTAAGTATCTAGAAGCCAAAAAAGCACTGGAGCTGCATGAATTCGACACGAATCATGAAGAACTTTTAAAAGATTTCATCTCCCATTTCAGTCTTAAAGAAGATATCTATTATTTCATTAGCAAGCTCACAGAGAGTGATCAAGTAAATGAAATTAGCTTCCTGCAAGCACAAGGCTTCCGCAGGCTCACTCGTGAATACCTTTTTGAATATAGAGAATTTAAAACTACCAGCCTAGATACAGTAAGTATCCTCTGTGAAACAGCGACTAATAAAGACATAAAGCATATGATACAAATCTGCAAATACGCACAGCCAATAGAGTTTAGAGATTATTTATTTCACTACCCTGATTTCTTCAAGGACAGATTAGATAACACCTACGTTTTCCACTCTGCAAGCAACCCTGAAAATATCTTAGGTTATGCCTGCAAGATAGATCCAGAGAAAAATATTTTTGAATTTATAGTGCCGCCCACTCAAGCACTGTCTTTCATAAGTTTCCTAGTAACTTTCGTTGACAAATATATACATTTTGAGAAGAACGAGAATTTCAGTTTTATAGTAAATGAAAATATTAAAGATTCCCTAGACGAGGTTCAAGAAAAATTCAAATTAAAGCAAGTTAAACAAGTGCTCATACAAGAAGCAAAAAATAGAGACAAAGTAAAACTCTTAAAACAGTGGGGTAATAAAATTCAGATCCCCGTGCCCAATGGGCAAGTCAGTAACAAGTCTAAAATTATAGATGGCACTAAAACTGTTAAGTAAGTCCATCGGCAGCTCTGCATTTAAAGAAGTTCCTATCCACAGTTCCTCTAAATCTTTAAAACAGCCTGCTAAATGCAGTTGGTAAAACATTCTTTCCATCTTATACAAAGGCTCATTACACTCTTCCAAAAAAAGTACTTTCCCCTTCAAATCAGGCATATAAGCTGTACCCAGAAGACTACAAAAGACCGAAAGATTAGCACCAATAATATAATTAGAGACCTTATTAGAAGAAGTATTAAGAAATAGCTTACGCAATATATTTAAATAATTTCTATTTATATTAGATTCTGAGTTGCTTAAAGATTCTTCTGTACGTGGTGCATACTGTCCAAGCTCACTAAATTTTATTAACTGTTCAAGAAAAGCTTTCCTAAACTCTAACGGAGAGGGTTTCTCTGCAAGAATCATTTTTCCATTTTCAGAGACATTAACCTCTTTTATTAAAGAGACAAATAATTCAAAGATTTTTTTATTTACAGAACTAGCTTCTGAAATCTTCTCTAAATCATCAAACCAAGATGCCATCTCAAAGAGCATCGGCGAATGATAAAAAGGAATAGGCTCTAAATTCAAGTCATTAGCTTTACGATTAAAAGCAAGTGCAAGAGTCGTCAAATCGCTATAAGCCAGTATGGGTTTGGAATCTGCTTTTAAAATCTTTTCATAATCGAAATGCTCTAAAAGCTCTATACATCCAGCTCCACCTCGTACTGAGAGTATCAGAGACGTTTCTTTATTTAAATAAGCATCTGTGAATTCCGGTACTCGCTCACTTACGGATCTTTTATCTAAACTAAATATTTCATCATTATAAACAGGCTCTAAGCCAAGTGAACGTAAATATCCTAAAGACTTATCTAGCTGTACTAACTGCTCTTCTGTTATTGGAGATGAAATAGAAATTAGAGAAATTTTCATTAGTTAAAACCAGAGTTCCTATATTTAGAAACTTATCCCTAGGGACTGTTGCAGATTATAACAGTGAATAAAAAAAATAAAAATGGCAAGCTCGATCCTTTTGAGAATAGTTCTCAAGAAGCTTCTGTCCACCTTAATCTTGATAAAATACTAAAGATTAAGATATGAAGATCTCCGCCAATGAAGAATACGGTCTAAGAATCATACTGAGAGTAGCTTTACTTGAAACGGCATCGCCATTAAAATTAGTTAGCTTAAGTCAAATCGCAGAAGCTGAGGGGATTACACCTGAATATGCTGCCTCCATCATTACTCTATTGCGCAATGGTGAACTTATAGAAAGTATTAGAGGAAAGAACGGTGGTTACAAATTAGCCAGAAACCCCAAAGATATTACTCTCTACAATGTCGTTAGTACCCTAAGTGAAAAAATTTTCCCATCTAGTTTCTGTGATTCTCATGCTGGAGTTTTAGAAAGATGCATGCACGATTCAAGCTGCTCGATAAGACCTGTCTGGCATTACATTACGAGCTTACTAGATCAACTATTCAGTCGAATCACTTTAGCAGAGCTGATGCAAACAGAAAGCAGCGTAAAAGATTTAGTGAACAATAGCATGGCAGATGTTATGGAGATGATCAGGTAAGCTAAATTATGGAAACTAAAAGTAATTCTATTCTTGAAAACCTTAACTCCCAAGAGTATAAATATGGCTTCACTACTGAACTTGAAACAGACTCTTTCCCAAAAGGTTTATCAGAAGAAGTAATTAGTAAAATTTCCCAAATTAAAAACGAACCTGAGTTCATGCTCGAATTCAGACTTAAAGCCTATAAAGCTTTCTTGAAAATGAGTGAGCCAGAGTGGGCTTTATTAAACTACCCAAAGATAGACTTGCAGGATGTCATTTACTATTCAGCGCCTAAGAAAAAAACAGGAAAAGACAGTCTTGATGAAGTAGACCCAGAGATACTTAAGACTTATGAGAAACTTGGTATCCCCATAGGCGAGCAGAAAAGACTAGAAGGCATCGCCGTAGATGCAATATTTGACAGCGTTTCTGTAGCCAACACACATAAAAAAGCCTTAGCTGAAATAGGCATAATATTCTGTTCTATATCTGAAGCTATACAAGAGCATCCAGACTTAATAAAAAAATATATCGGCTCAGTAGTGCCTCACACTGATAATTACTTCGCAGCACTTAACAGTGCCGTCTTTAGCGATGGCACTTTCATCTACATACCAGCGAACACTAAATGTCCACTTGAGCTTTCTACGAATTTCAGAATTAATACTAAAGGCTCTGGTCAATTTGAAAGGACACTTATAATCTGCGATGATAACAGCTATGTATCTTACCTAGAAGGCTGCACAGCACCAGCTTTTGACGAAAATCAATTGCACGCAGCAGTCGTAGAATTAGTTACTTTAGATAATTCGGAAATTAAATATTCTACAGTTCAGAACTGGTATGCTGGAGACGAAAACGGGAAAGGTGGGATCTACAACTTCGTTACCAAGCGTGGCAAATGTGCTGGGAAAAATTCTAAAATCTCTTGGACACAAGTAGAGACGGGCTCTGCCATTACTTGGAAATATCCTAGCTGTATCTTACTTGGCGATAACAGCATCGGGGAATTTTATTCAGTCGCTTTAACGAATAATATGCAACAAGCTGATACCGGAACTAAAATGATACATATCGGTAAAAATACTAAATCTACCATTATCAGTAAAGGCATCTCAGCAGGTAAATCTTCCAACACCTACAGAGGTTTAGTGAAGATGGGGGAAAGAGCTAAAGGAGCTAGAAATTATACCCAGTGTGACTCTATGTTGATTGGCTCGCACTGTAGAGCAAGTACAGTCCCTTACATCGAAGTAGAAGGAAATTCAAACCGTGTTGAACACGAAGCTTCCACTTCTAAAATATCTGAAGAGCAGCTTTTCTATTTACAACAACGTGGCATAAGCTTAGAATCTGCGATAGCCCTTATTATTAGTGGGTTTTGCAAAGATGTATTTAAAGAACTACCTGGTGAATTTGCAGCAGAAGCAAATCAGTTGATGTCTTTAAAGCTAGAAAACAGCGTCGGCTAGAGTAAAATTAAGAAAATAAATTTTCAAGTAAAACAAAAACAGGAAAGATAAAAATAGAGCAATGACAGAAACAATACTAGAAGTAAAAAATCTCGAAGCCAATCTAGAAGACGGTGATAAAATCCTAAAAGGTCTTAATCTCACAATTAAAGCAGGCGAAGTGCATGCCATCATGGGACCTAACGGCTCTGGGAAAAGTACTTTATCTAAAATACTCTCTGGGCATCCAGCCTACAAGGTTTCCAGTGGTTCTATGAATTTCCTTGGGCAAGATTTAAACGAATTAGAAGCTAACGAAAGAGCTAACCTAGGACTGTTTTTAGCCTTCCAATACCCTCTAGAAATAGCTGGTGTAAACAATCTTGAATTTCTAAGAATGGCGTATAACTCTAAACAAAAATATCAGGGACTAGAAGAGGCTGATCCACTCGACTTTGATGATCTCGTAGAAAGCAAACTAGAAATACTTAGCATGAAGAATGATTTCCTAAATCGCAATCTAAATGAAGGTTTCTCTGGCGGAGAGAAGAAAAAAAATGAAATTCTCCAGATGTTAATTTTAGAACCGAAATTAGTGGTTCTAGATGAAATAGATTCTGGTTTAGATATAGATGCTCTCAAAGCAGTAGCAAACGGCATCAACGCCTACAAAAACGCTGGCAATGCAATATTAATGATAACTCACTACCAAAGGCTCCTAGACTATGTAGTACCAGACCAAGTGCACGTACTTAGCGAAGGTAGAATAGTTCTATCAGGGAAAGCTGATCTTGCTTTAGAGTTAGAGAAAAAGGGATATGACATTTTAAATGCCAAACTTAGCTGAAAGAAATAAAAATGAAATAGAGTTTATTGAGCAGATCTTCAGAGCAAGTTCTAGCATGCTCTCTAGGATTCCAAATATCAGAACTCGCCAAGAAACTGCAATTAAAAGGGTAACTGAACTTGGTTTCCCACAGAAAAGTTCAGAGGACTGGAAATATTATGATTCTCAGCCAATATTAGAAAATTTCTTTACATTAGATATTTGTGAAATTAATAAGCTTGATAAAGAAATTATCCGCAAACACCGATTCCCAGAATGCTCTGAGAATCTACTAGTTACAGTAAATGGTCATTTTTCCAAGGAACTGTCTAGCACTAGCCTCGCTAATAAGAATATCTCTATCATAGATTTCAATGACCCTGAGCAATTAAAAACCCACCCTCAAGAAGAAGAGATTATTAATCAATACTTTGCCTACAAAATCAATCAAGAAAAGAGTTTCTTTAAAGCATGTAACACCGCTTTAATGAGCAATGGCTTCTTACTTAGCGTACCAGATGACACTGAAATCCAAGAAACCATACAAATCCTACATTTTTCCAACGAGAGCTGTTTTAATCAAACCCGCTCTTTGATTCATCTTGGCAAAAATGCCAAACTCAAAATCATAGTCAGCTACATAGGTCTAGCTAATAACCATTTCGTAAATAATGCCGTAGTAGAGCTAATTCTCTCAGAGGGTGCCTATTTTAAACTAGATAAAATCCAAGATGATACACAGCAAGGGATTTTACTCTATGATCTTTACGCAAGATTAATGAAAAATAGTAACTTTGAATATAATTCTCTAGATTTAAAAGCTAATCATTCACGAGATAATATAAAAGTAGATTTACTAGAACCTGGTGCACATAGTGATTTAAGTGGTTTCTATATATTAAACAAGGATAGAAAAGCACACAATATAATCAAAGTAAACCATCTAGCTCCCAACTGCACTAGCAATCAACTATACAAAGGTATAATTTCAGACTCTGCAAGAGCAGAATTTAACGGTGAAATAAATGTTAGTGAAGGTGCTAATGGCACCAATGCTACGCAGCTAAATAAAAATCTTCTACTTTCTCATAATGCTCATATAGATTCTAGACCACAGTTAAGCATATTAGCCGACGATGTGAAATGCTCACACGGCTCTACAGTAGGGGAACTCGACGAAGATGAAATTTTCTACCTGCTTAGTCGTGGCATAAAAAAAGATGATGCTCTTGCGATGCTTACCCTGAGTTTCTGTGAAGAGATCATACAGAAAGTCACCATAGATAGCGCAAAGCAACACATACGTAACCTAACTTTAGAAAACTTAGACACTAAAATACATACAGCAAATACTGTACATAAATTGAAATAAGAGAAACCATTATGAGCAGCAGTACTAAAATTAAAATCCCAGCGAAACTAGATTTAATTAAAATCAGACAAGATTTTCCTATATTAGATTCCAGCATTAATGGTAAAAAATTAATCTACTTAGATAATGCTGCTACTACCCATAAACCTCTCTGTACTATAAATCGCATGAGAGATTTTATGCTAAATGAAAACGGTACTGTGAGAAGAGGGCTTTATAGTCTTTCTATTAATTCCACTAAAGCTTTTGATGAAGCTAGAGAAAGAGTAGCGAAATTCATTAATGCGAAATCCTACTCTGAAATAGTGTTCACGCGAGGTAGCACCGAAAGTATAAACCTCGTCGCTTACAGCTTTTCATCTGCCTTCATAGAAGCAGGAGACAGCATCTTAATTTCAGGACTGGAACATCACGCAAATATAGTCCCTTGGCAGCTTCAAGCAGAAAAAATCGGAGCTAAAATTTTAGTTATTCCAGTACTTGAGAATGGTGAATTAGATCAAGAAGCCTTTAGCAAATTAATTAAAACTCCAGGACTTAAGATACTGGCTTTAACTCATATCTCTAATTCGATTGGAACTATAAACCCAATAAAAGAAATGATTAAGTCTGCTCACGCAGAAGGAGTTAAGGTATTAATAGACGGAGCCCAATCTGCTGGTCACTTTAAAGTAGATATGCAAGATTTAGATGCAGATTTTTTTGTATTCTCTGGTCATAAAATCTTTGGACCCACTGGCGTAGGAATACTGTATGGGAAATATGATCTACTCGAAATTATGCCTCCTTATCAAGGTGGTGGTGAAATGATAGAAAAAGTCACTTTCGAGAAGACCACTTTTACCACTCCACCACACCGTTTTGAGGCTGGCACACCAGCTATCGCAGAAGTCATAGGACTAGCAAGTTCCATAAACTATTTAGAGAATATCGGCTTAGACCTAATCTCTGACTATGAAAATGAATTACTAAACTATGCTACTGCTCGCATTAAGAACTTTAAAAACATAAATATTATCGGTGATGCAAAAAATAAAGCATCTTTAATCTCTTTCACCTCAGATCTTGCAGAAGCCTTTGACATTGGTACTTTAATTAACGAATATGGTGTAGCGATAAGAGTCGGACATCACTGCGCGCAACCTGTTATGCAAAGGTTTGGAGTAAGCTCTACAGCAAGAGCTTCTTTTGCGTTTTATAATACTAAAGAAGATATAGACTCTTTCTTCATAGCCCTAGAAAAAGTTTTAGCGATATTTTAAAAAGGAAAATCCACTATGATAAGCGAACAAGAAATAGAAACAATGATAAAACAAGAACTTAAGGTTGAAACCCTTATAGTCAATGACTTAAGCGCGGGCAGTCATAATCACTGGGAGATAGAAATTAAAACACCAGAGTTTAATAATATTCCCAAAATTAAACAGCATAGAAAAATCTATGAAATTTTAAAAGAGCCGTTAGCTAGTGAAGCGATACACGCACTCATGATTAAATCTAGCGGCACTGAAAACTAAAGAAGCCATTTTAATAATAAAAACAAAGGAGCAAAATATGCAAATCGGCAACACAACACAAGGCGAACTTCCAGCGGAATTAAAAGAAAAAATCGACACTATTCTAGCTAAAGATAAAATAGTCCTATTCATGAAAGGGGATAGATTCCAGCCACAGTGCGGTTTTTCAGATGCCGTAGTAAAAGTACTAAACTTTCATGATAGCGAATATGCGACTTATGACGTACTCTCTAACCCAGATCTAAGAGCTGGAATGAAAATTTACTCTGAATGGGCAACTTTTCCACAACTTTACGTGAACAAGGAATTTATCGGTGGCTGTGACATCATCATGGAAATGCACCAAAACAGTGAAATGGCTGCGATTCTAAAATAATTACCAAAAACAAAAAGCTATAATCAAAACCATGTTAAGTTCAAAAGAACTATCCAATCTGGATGTCATAAAAAAAATTAATTCTCGGCTTGATCCTGAAAATCTTAGTCACATAGAGAAAAGTGTGAATGAAATAGTTAACAAGGTTAAGAATACAGGCAATGCAGCAATAAAAGAATTTTCAGAAAAATTCGACAAATATATCCTTAAAGATGAAGAGCTTAAAGGCCTCTCCGTAAAAGGAGCTTATAAATTACTCGACGCAGAATTAAAACAGTCTTTAGAAGTAGCTAAAGAAAGAATAGAAAGATTTCATATTGAAGAATATAGAAGTTCTAATTTTGCTCAAGGTTGGGGATTTACAGGTAACCTAGGAGAAAGACTCGGAGTGAGATATACTAGTCTAGACTCTGTCGCAGTATATATTCCAGGCGGAAAAGCCCCCTTATTCTCCACCGTACTTATGACAGTTATACCAGCAAAAGTAGCTGGTGTTAAACGTATAGTACTGTTCAGCCCGCCACCCATACACCCCAGTATTCAAGGCTTAGCTGATCTCCTTGATATAGACGAAATTTATCCTATCGGTGGTGCTCAAGCGATAGCTGCTGCAGCCTATGGTACAGAAACTATAAAACCTGTAGATAAAGTAGTCGGTCCAGGTAATATTTTCGTTAGCTTAGCCAAGAAAAATGTATTCGGAATTATAGGCATAGATGGAATTTTCGGTCCTAGTGAGCTTGCGATAGTCGCAGATAACAGTGCAAATCCAAAAGAAATAGCAGCCGACTTCTTAAGCCAATTAGAGCATGGTTCAGGCTTAGAGTCTGCGTTATTAATATGCACTGATCAAAAACTATTAACAGATTCAATTCAAGAAATAGAAGCACAGATCGATTCTTTAAAGGCTCATAAAACAGATGAGCAAATAAACACGATTAAATCTTCATATAAGAATTATAGTGCCTGCATCTGCACCGATAATCCAAGTGAGATATCAGAGCTCATTAATCTCTATGCACCAGAGCATTTAGAACTACAGGCGTCAGACTCTTTAGCTAGTCTTCTGATAACTAGTGTTAAACATGCTGGAGCGATTTTCATCGGAGCTAATGCCTGTGAAAGCCTTGGTGATTATTTAGCTGGTCCTAGCCACTGCCTGCCTACTGGCAGAGGTGCAAGATATGCTTCTGGTCTTCATTCTGCTGATTTTATGAAAAAAAGTTCTCTAATCGATTTTAGAGGGGTATCCAAAGACTGTGATGGTTTTAAAGAATTAACTAAACATACAGCAAGACTCGCTAGAGCAGAGAATCTAGAAGCTCATGCTCAGGCAATCATAAACAGGGTTTCGCAATTATGAACAAATCTAATCTACAAGATTCCACAAAAGTAAATCCCGCAAATTCCAAGCAAGAAAACTTTCATCGCTTAATGTTAAAAAAAATCAGGCGTGAAATTAGAACAGGGCAGAGCATCTTACATATCAGTGATAAACAGAACCAGATCTCGGAGATACTTTCTGTAAATAATATATTCAATAAAGTATCTAGTTTAAATCCAGATGAATTAAGATCTCAGAATATATCTAGAACTCACAAGGCTTTCTCCTACATAATTTTAGACTTAGATATGCCTTGCAGTGATAATCTAAATGGGATTCTTAATGAATTGGCTCCAATGATTATTAGACCAGGTTTACTAATACTTATCGGTACTAATTTATGTTCATTTCAAAATAAATTAAATTTACTACTTAATAAGTTCCCCCCAACTTTCAATAGACCATCCAGAGCGATAGCCCCAAATCAGCTCAGAGATTCAGTTATAGAAGAAGGATTCTTTTTAAAAAATCGTTATTATCAGTATGATGATTTACTGTTGATGTTTTTAGATATACCGCAGAGATATTAGGGCAACGGTGCCATTAAGCCACCCTGCCGAATATCATTATCATCAAGATATTTATGAAATTCATGTAAAAACTTCTGCTTCATCCCATGGTCAGCCCACTCTGGGGCGATCAGCTCCCCGACCTTACCTTCACCCATAACTCGCTGAATAACGACCTTCTCTGGTATTCTTGCGATAAAATCAGCCAAGATTTTTATATACTCATCTCTTTCTATAACCGAAAGATCACCATTTAAATAATCTATTTCCATAGCTGTTCCCTTGAAAATACAGAGTTGGTGAATTTTCAGATCATCTATATCCTGCTCAGCAAGCCTCTCTGCCGTCTTCAACATCATTTCTGGAGTTTCCTCTGGTAATCCTAGAATCACATGAGTACAGACTCTCAGTAGAGGATTGTTTCTAGCTTTAATTCTTTTCACTGCATCAGTAAAATCTTCATAAGTATGAGCTCTATTAATAAGATCTAAAGTCTTGTTATGCGAACTCTGCACTCCGATATCCACCCACAGCTCCAGCCCTCTTGCTGTATACTCTTCAAAAAGATCTATCACCTCATCTGGAACACAATCGGGACGAGAGCCTATAGCGAGTACTTTTACTCGCTCATCACTTACAGCTTGATTATAAATAGTCCTTAAATAATCTACGTCAGCATAGGTATTAGTAAAGGATTGTAGATAAGCGATGAACTGATTTATCCCAAAGCGTTTCCCCTGTTTCTCTATACCATCAGCGAGCTGGGCAGATATAGTATGGGCAGGGTTCCTCGCACCAGAGGACGAACCATCGTCAGTACAGAAAGTACAACCACCCACAGCCTTAGTACCATCACGATTAGGACAGGTAAAACCACCTTCAAGAGTGACACGATGCAGTTTATCTCCAAAGCGATTTTGGAGATATTGTTTTAGGGTGTAATATCTTGATGACATATAAATATTAACTTTGGGCGTGTAGCGAAACTCCACTTTGAAGAGCAGTATTTTTTTTCTTCGCCTCAAGCATAATCAAAATACTAGAAATATCACTAGGACTAATTCCCCCGACCCTACTTGCTTGACCGATAGTCAGTGGTCTTACCTTTGATAACTTATCTCTCGCTTCTAGAGAGAGAATCGAACAGTTTTTAAAATCAAAACCCACGGGAATTTTAATATTTTCACGCTTCTGCATATCTCGAATCTGCACCATCTGCCTATCTATATAACCCTGATATTTAACATAGGTCTCTAACTCAAATGGGTAAAGAATCTTTTCTAAAAGAATTCCTTTCTTCTCCAAGGCATAGCGATCTTCTTCATGAAGATCAGTATGGAAATTGACTTTCGCTAAATCTTCATATGTAAACTCTGGTCTCTTTAGCATTTCATGGACAGTAATTTTATTCGAGCCTTTAATTTCCATACCCGTAGGAATATTATCCTGAGCGAATTTCGCCTGATCAATAAATCTAAATTCTTCTTCTATACGCTCCTGCTTCTCTAAATATATAGACCATCTATAATCATCGACTAAACCTAACTCATAACCTTTTAGCGTAAGCCTTTGGTCAGCGTTATCCTGCCTAAGCACCAATCTATACTCGGATCTAGAAGTCATCATCCTATAAGGATCTGAGATCTCCTTAGTAACCAAATCATCGACTAAAGTCCCTATATAACTAGTTTCTCTACCTAAGACGAAATCCTGATATTCATCACAGTATTTTCTAAATCTCTCATTTACAGATAAATCATCTTTCTCTAATTGAGTTTTTAAGTTATAAGCCTTAATCGCAGCATTTATTCCCGCCATAAGACCCTGAGTAGCAGCTTCCTCGTAGCCACTAGTTCCTAAAACCTGCCCTGCCACGAACAGCCCATCTAACTCTTTAGCAGCGAAGCTATGATTAAACTGTATCCCTGGAAAGTAGTCATACTCTACCGCATAAGCTGGTCTAGTTATCCAAGCCTTCTCTAAGCCTGGAAGAGTCCTAATGATCTGCCACTGCACTTCTATCGGTAAACTAGTGCTACAACCTTGAAGATATATTTCATCAGTGTCTAAGCCTTCTGGCTCTAAAAAGAAATGGTGGGAAGGATTATGCGGGAACTTAACTACCTTATCTTCTATAGACGGGCAGTAGCGAGGACCACTCGCAGAGATAGCTCCAGAGTACATCGGCGATTTTTCCAGATTAGCTAATATCACTTCATGCGTATTAGCATTAGTACGGGTTATATGACAGGGATACTGCCTGCGAATAGGTCTATGCGGCAAGAAAGAGAAGAAAGATAGCTCTTCATCTCCTGGAGCGACTTCCAAACCAGAGAAATCTATAGTTTTTTTATCTATTCTAGCTGGCGTACCAGTCTTTAGCCTTCCAGTTTCCAGCCCTAGGCTGCGAATCTGTGGCGATAATCCTAAAGAAGGCTTGTCACCAGCTCTGCCAGCACTCTCGAATTGATGCCCCGTAAAAATTCTCCCCTCTAAAAAAGTACCAGCGGTTAAAACAATGGACAGAGCATAAATCTTCTCACCTAGATTCGTTTCTACGCCGATAATACGATTAGATTTATTTTCATCAAAAATTAAAGCCTTCGCAGCAGACTGATAGATACGCAAATTAGACATAGCCTCTAAATACTGCCTTACCCAACGTGAATATTGTTTTTTATCAGACTGAGCTCTTAAGGATCTAGTCGCTGGTCCCTTACTAGAATTTAAGGTCTTCATCTGAAGGTAAGTCGCATCAGCAGCTAAACCCATAATGCCACCAAGTGCATCTAATTCTTTAACTAGCTGCGACTTTCCCGGACCACCTACAGCTGGGTTGCAAGGCATAGTCGCTATCTGATCTACATTGTTAGTTAGCAGCAGCGTACTCAAACCCAATCTAGCAGAAGCATGCGCCGCCTCTGAGCCTGCATGCCCTCCACCTATAATGATTACGTCGAAATTTGCTTGCATAATTATTTGATCGAAATTAACATTTTAGCAAAATTAACAAGAATCATACTTTCGCACAGGAATTCCATCACCTCGATCAAATAAATTAATCATCAAATTAAATTGATCAGGGCTAAAAGAGCCAAATTGCTTTAATAAATGTTTTAAATACTCATCATCTCTTTTCGAGAAGAATAAGTCTTGATCAGGCTTATCAACCGAGCGATTTTCAACAAACTGGATCAATTCTTCAAGATAGTGATGCCTAATATCTAAAGACTTGTAATGTTCTGGTTGTTTTTCTAAATCTTTTTGTATTTTTTTATGTACATCTTTGATAAATTTAATATCTTCTACTGCTAATTTACCTTCAGTGACTGATGTTTTAAGTTCGGATAAAGGACTAAATAAATCATAATTTTTCTTCAATTTTTTTTGCCAATCAGCATGCTCAGCCCCAATCAGTCCATCAAATCCTAACTCTGAACAGTATTTCCCAATTAATTGTGGGGCAATGGCAGTTACACTGCGTAAATCCTTTAGGTGCTCAACTTCCTTATCTGAACTTTTCATCACTGCGTCCAGGATTTGAAGATTTTTTTGAACACCCGTTAGTGCCTTTGATATTTTTTGTGCTTCCCATAAATCTTGATTACCTCTACCCTGATAAGTTAGTACAACACTAGAGTCATTTTTTTTATCGACTAAAGAATCCAAAATTATAGATTCTTTAAATTTAGATGACAACCATCCTTGATATTGTTTTAAAAATTTTTGATAAATAGCTAAATTTTGATTTGTCCACTCGGAATTCTTTTCCTGAAATAATTTACTTGGATCCTTGCTTAATACATCTACCAAAGCCTTTTCAAATCTCGAATCAAATAATCTTTCCTCCTTAGTTAATGCATGAGAACTAATAACAGCTTCTTCTCTGTCAAAGAATATAGAATAGTATCTAGCATAACCTGTAGCTGATTTAAGAGTCGGTGAGAAATAAACACCATCTCCATATAAACCATTATCAACAGCTAATGTTTTACCAGAGCTTGACTTAAAACTTTTGACTCTTTCTTCTAGTGGCACCTTGGCATTAGCATTACTGTAAAGAACCTCATGATACGCTGTACTGCCATGATAAATTTCACCATCATAAGCTTTAATAAAATTTGAATTTCCGTTCAATATATCATTTTGCTGAAGAATGTTTTGATGTTCCAATTTATTTAGCTCTTGAAGAGATTTAGCCAGCGTTGTTTGCAATGCATCTTTCAAATCAGACTTCATATCTTTATTAGCATTACTAGCTTGAATATCAGCAAGTAAATTAAAAAGATTTTCTTTCATTACCTGAAAAGATTCGTTAGAAGAAGTGCCATAAGTGCTAATTATATTTTTATATACCTTCGATAAATCCTTAATAGTAGGGTTATAATCACCAAAATCATTATTATTTTTTAGAGTGTTTTTCGTAAATTCGTGAAACTCCTTTAATACCCTGTCTAAATTATTCAAGTTCATGAAGATTTCGATCCGAGGATTAGTAAAAGCCCTGTGAGTAAGCAGATTTTCATCTACAGCACCTGCACCCTTGACTGTAACTGAGGGTGGTTTTGCTGATAATTTTATGATCTCAGCTTCTTTAATCTGAGGTTTACCAAATAGACTATTCACAGCGAAGCACGTGGAAAGATAAAAATTTTTAATTGAGTCATCTATAGCCCTAGGCACTATCATTCTAGGAACTACAAAGTAAAACAAAACAAGAACTTTACACTTAAATATTTAATGTTTCTGATAAAATTTTCAAAAGCATGAGAGAAAAACCTAAAACTAGAGAAGATGTCATAAAGTTGGCCAAGGCTAATGACGTAAAATTTATACGTCTTCAATTCTGTGATATACACGGTACAGTAAAAAATATTTCTGTTCCTATCGGACAGATAGAAAAAGTCTTAGATAACAAGATGATGCTAGACGGCTCATCTATCAGAGGTTTCAGAACTATTGAAACTTCAGATATGTATTTCAATCCAGACATCAGCACTTTCCAAATCCTCCCGTGGAGACCACAAGAGGATGCAGTAGCTAGAATCATCTGTGATATTTACAATCCAGACGGTACACCATTTATGGGTTGTCCTCGTAATAATCTGAAGAGAGTTTTAAAACAAGCTGCTGATCTAGGTTATTCATTCAACCTTGGACCTGAATGTGAATTTTTCTTATTTGATACTGATGAAGAAGGCTTAGCTACTACTAAGTACATCGACAAAGCTGGTTACTTCGAAGTAGAACCACTAGATCAAGGTTCTGATGTGAGAAGATCTATTATCGAATGTTTAGAAGAGATGGGCTTTGAAGTAGAAGCCAGTCACCACGAAGTGGCACCTTCGCAACATGAAATCGACTTTAAATACGCTGAAGCACTAGAAACAGCGGATAACGTCCTTACTTTTAAATGGGCGACTAAAGCTATAGCTAATAGCTATGGTCTTTTCGCTACATTTATGCCTAAGCCTATCGCTGGCGTAAACGGTAGTGGTATGCACTGTAATATGTCTCTATTTAAAGATGGGAAAAATGCTTTCTATGATGAGTCTAAAGCAGATGGCATCTCTGAAACTATGAGATACTTTATCGGCGGTCTTTTAAAGCACGTTAAAGAATTTACAGCAGTAACTAATCCTTTAGTAAACAGTTACAAGAGAATAGTTCCGGGTTATGAAGCACCAGTTTACATAGCTTGGTCTAAATTAAATAGAAGTGCTTTAATCAGAATCCCTGCTACTCGTGGCATAGGTACTAGAGTAGAATTAAGATGCCCAGATCCTAGTACTAATCCTTATCTAGCTTTCGCTGTACTTTTAGAAGCTGGTTTAGATGGCGTTAGGAATAAAATCGAGCCTCCAGCTGAAGTTAACGATAATATTTACAAACTAGAGATGGAAACACTCACAGACCGTAATATTAATGCACTTCCTGGTGATTTAAATGAAGCTATCAAGTGTATGGCTGGTTCAGCTATCGTTAAATCTGCACTGGGAGATCATATATTCGAGCATTTCTTAGAAACTAAACATAAGGAGTACCAAGAGTATAGAGCTTTTGTTTCTGAGTGGGAAATAAATAGATATTTATCTGTTTACTAAACTACAGTAAATCCTTGCATAAAAAAAGCCCTTCTTGGAAATTCTCAGAAGGGCTTTTTTATTTACACTATTCTGGAAATTTTTCAATCTGAGCGACAGTCGAGTCTGTGAATTTATTCACAAGCGAGCTAAGCGAAGATACAAGCTATGCTTAAAGTTTTACGCAAAATATTATACCGCGTAGTTTCAAAGTTAGATTTTTAAATTACACGGTATAATATCAATGAAGCAGTGAAAAGGGTTATTGCAGAAGATAGAAATCAAACTAGGAATATTTCGTGAACTCTAACTATCCAAGAGAATTAGAAAAAACCATTAAAATATTACTAGAGAATTTCCCTTGCGTTTGCTTACTCGGCGCAAGACAGGTCGGTAAATCAACTTTATTAAAAAAAGTTTTACCCAAAGGAAAATTTTATGATTTAGAGCTAGATAGTGATTTTCAGCGAATAAATGATAATCCTGATTTTTTCTTAGCAGAGACCAAAGGCCCCTTAATTATAGATGAAGCCCAGCTTTCACCTAAACTATTTCCAGCTCTTCGAGTAGCGATAGATAGGAATCGAGATAAAAACGGTCAGTTCCTTATCAGTGGATCAAGCTCACCAGAATTAATTCGCAATATTAGTGAATCACTAGCTGGGAGAATCGCGAGCTTACAAGTACCAACTTTTAGCTGGGATGAAGCTCAGCGCACAGCTTCATCCAAATTCTATGATTACATAAATAATCCAGAGAAATTTCTTAAATTAAAAACCCTTTACAAAAGAAATGATCTATATAAATTATGTGCCTATGGCTTATATCCAGAACTAGTTACTAAATCTAAAAATCAAATTTTTCGAGAGCAGTGGATAGAAAACTATTTCAAAAACTATATAGAGCGAGATATCAGAAATCTTTTCCCTAACTTGCAGATAGAAACTTACAAACGTTTTATTCAGATGCTAATTTACGCAAACGCTGACATCATCAATGCTTCTAATTTTGCAAAGTCTCTAGACGTCTCCCAGCCAACAGTTAAAAATTATTTAGAAATAGTCGAAGGAACTTTTATATGGCGTAAACTTAATTCCTATACTAAAAATACTACAAAAAGACTAATTAAAATGCCCAAAGGGCATATGCAAGATACAGCATTCATTAGTTCAAAATTAAATATAAATTCAACAGAAGAGTTACTAAATCAGCCCTCATTCGGAAAAATCTGGGAAAGTTTTGTTATAGAACAGTTAATTAAAAAATTTCAAGTGAAATTAATTAAAAGTACTTTCTATTTTTATCGCACACATCATCAAGCTGAAATAGATTTCATTATAGAAAGCAAAGTGGGATTAATACCGATTGAGATTAAATCTGGAACCCGCATCGAGAATAAATCATTAATAAGCCTAAAAAATTTCATAGAAGAGCATAACTGCAAATATGGAATAGTAATTAATAACGGTGATGAAGTATATAAAATTTCAGAAAAAATTTACGTCATTCCAGCTATCTATTTATAAAACCAAGTTCCCTTGATCTTCACATCAGCATCATAAAGATTCCCAAGCTTAGAAATCTCTTTCTTACCAGTAATTAAAAGCCTAACTTTATCATCCATACAGATACGAGCTGCTTCTACTTTACTCTTCATGCCACCTAGCCCGACCTTCGTGCTACTTTCACCAGCTAAAGAATAAATATAATCATCTATATCTGTAACTCTCTCTATTAGCTTCGCAGAGCTATCTAGGTGCGGGTCTTTATCATAGAAGCCACCAGCATCAGTAATAAATATCAGCTTCTGAGCTTGCAGTAATACCGCGACCCTTGCTGAGAGGCTGTCATTATCACCGTAAGCGAGCTCTTCAGAAGTTACAGTATCATTAGCATTAACTACTGGTATAACTCCTAATTTAAAAATATTTTCAAAAGTACCTTTAATACAGTCATTACGCTCTTTATCGTCTAGACCTTTATGTGTAATCAGCACTTGCCCCACATTATAGCCATAGTATTTAAAAATATTATCGTAGGCATTCATCAGACTCACCTGTCCTACCGAAGTTAGGGCTTGTTTATAAGCGACATTACCCGAATGAGAATGATCTAAACCTAATTTACAGATACCTAAGCTCATAGCTCCAGAGCTTACTATTACTAGAGTATGCCCTTGAGCTTTAAGCTCTGCAACTGCCTTTGCGAGCAGATTAATGGTCTGATAATCCACACCAGATTTAATATCTGTAATAGATGAAGTCCCAATCTTAATTACAATAATTTCTTGGCTTGCCATATTAATTTACCAACTTATAATCTATTTAAACTTAATAGTCTTAAACAGATTTATATTTGAACGATAATAGCAAGCCTGCGATAATAAGTTTAAATGATTACACAAACTATTAATCATCTTATAGATCACACAAAACTTGATATTAATGCAAGCGCAGATTCTCTATTGATACTTGCTAAAGAAGCGATAGCCTATAGATTTAATTCCATCTGCATAAGACCAGCCTTCGTCAAGAATTTAGCACCTGTATATAGATGTTCTGCTGTAATATCCTTTCCTGAAAATAAAATTTCCTATGACCCTGAAAAAGATAAATTAGAAGAATTAATTGAAAAATTTTTTCTAAAAACAGAAAGAGCAACTCTTTTAGAAGAATGCGAAATCGCTCTTAGAGACGGTGCTTTAGAGCTTGATCCAGTAATGAATCCTAAATATCTTTTAAATGAAGTTCCCATAACTGTAAATCCCATTTACGAGGATTTAACATCTATTATTGATAAAATCTTTGATTTAGAATCTTTATTCACTAATAAATATGAAAATCTAGAAGACTTACATATCTGCTTAAAACCCATATTCTCCTGTGAATTACTAAATGATGAACAGCTTAAATATTCAGTAGAGATTCTAGCCCGTGTCGCTCACTACTATAAACAGAAAAAAGAAAAACTAAATTCCTCACTGAAGATAAATATTTCATATAAAAACTCTACTGGCTTTATCGAAGTTAAATGTTTAGAAGCTCAAGCCAACCCTGAGCTTATTCGTAAAATAAAAAACCTTTTAGACCTTTACGATAAAGAACCTTTCGTCCAGATCAAAGCAGCTGGCGGTATTCGCAGCTATGAAGATGCCATTAAAATCATTAATATTACACACGAAAGACTCAGCCACTTAGGCACTAG
>JAGWWP010000078.1 GCA_018970325.1 Cyanobacteria bacterium REEB446
ACACATTAAGCCTAGATGGTAAATACAGTGATTACAATATAACTTATGATTCAGGTACACAAGCGTATACCTTGATTCGTAATAGTACCAACCAAACAAATGTAGTTACAGGAGTTGAAAATTTCCAATTTACAGATATAGACTTAACTAGTACAGTACTAGCTAGCCTTATTGGTCCAGAAGTATCTGGTCAAATGATTAGCGGTAGTGCAGGGGCAGATGTTTTAACAGTTAATAGTAATATTACTAATAGTACTTCTAATAATCTTTTTGCTGGCGCTGGAGATGATATTGTTTATGCGGAAGGTAGTACCAATGTTATTAATCCTGGTTCTGGTAATGACACCATTCACGTTATGGCTGGGAATGCTCAGCGCATACTTAGTTCAACTGGTAATGATACTATCAAGGTCTATAGTGGTTCAACCAATGCAAATCTTTCTGGTGGGGATGGTGATGATCTTTTCGAAATCTTTGCTGGCGCAGATAACACACAAATTTCAGGCGGTAATAATAATGACACCATTCAGATTTCTGGAAATTCGACTAATAACTTAGTTTCAGGGGGCGCTGGTGTTGATACCGTTCGATTTGAAGGAAAGGCTAGCGACTATACTACAAGCCTTAATGGTTCGACTATAGTTTATAGTAAAGGCGGTCAAGTTGTTGCTACCTTCCTTGATACTATTGAGAACGTTACATTTACTGAGCTATAGATTAAGCAAGTGAGAATTCGCAAGTTTCTTATTTAATGCTTTAAATACTCTAGATATCATTTCATGCTTTCCTTCTCCCAACACGGGTCTAAAAAGTCTTGCATTTTTATACCATATAGTAAGGTCTTTTTCCTGCCCCCAGCGCCATTCAGGTCTTTCTGATAATATAATCCAAACTTCTTTCCCGAGTGCGCCAGCTAGGTGAGCAACGGAGCTATCAACAGAGATAACTAAATCAAGATTTTCAATAGCAGCGGCAGTGTCTGAAAAATCATTAAACTCATTACCAAGATTCACGACCTTATATTCATCAGGTAGTTTATCTAATTGTTCAGAGCCTAAACCTTTTTGCATGGAATAAACTGCGACATTATCATAGCCAAATAGAGGATAAAAATATTTTAAGGCAAGTGAGCGCTGAGCATCTCCAGAGTTCGTCGTACTGCCTTGCCAAAATATTCCTATTTTGTACTGCTCATTGTTGAAAAATTTCTTTTGATACTTGTTAATCTTTCTCTTGCTTGCGTGTAAATATTTATCAGTGGAAGGGATATTGTATTCGTTAACATTCAAATAATAAGCTAAGCTAAGTAGCGGTATGTAGTAATCGAACTCTAATGTCTTTTCATCAAAATCAGCATCAATAATTTCCACACCTAATAAATCGCTTTGCTCAAATAGATTTATCATTTCTGGTCTACTCTTAAAAAAGACTCGACTAGCACCGAGTTTCTTTAAATAGGGTAAAAATCTCGAGAATTGAATAATATCGCCAAATCCCTGTTCATGCAAAACGTAAATATTTTTACCTTCAAGAGATTCACCATTCCATTTTGGCTTTAAAAGAGGACTCATTATTTCGTTAATTTTTTGAACAGTAATACGCTTTTCATAAGCTTCCCAGCCCGCTTTAAAATCTCTATCTAAAAATAGAGCAATTGCTAAGTCTAAATATACGTTAGGATATTGAGGATTTAAGTCGAGAACTTTCCTGTAGCATTTAATCGACTCCTTAATCTGCATAGTATCTTTATAAGCTATTCCTAGATTATAGTGAGCAGTAGCATGTTTAGGATTTAGCTCTATGGCTTTAAAATAACATTCAATTGCTTCAAAAATTTTATTCTGGCGCTTTAAAGCGAATCCCATATTGCTATAAGTGTCTGCATTTTTAGGGTTTATGACTAATGCTTTCTTATAGCAGTCAATGGCTTTCTCTAGTTGATTTTGTTCTGAATAAGTAACACCTAAATTACAGTTATACGTAGAAGAGTCTGGATTTATAGAAAGTAATCTGAGATAGCATTCCTCTAAGGCATTATATTTTTTCAATTGATACAATGCAAGACCTAGATCTAAAAAATATTTTTCTTCGACATTAATTTTTATAGCGGCATTAAAATGTTCTACTGCGATTTCATAGTTTTTAGATGTATAAGCTATAAGCCCTAAGTAATACCAAGCCTCTGCATTAGCTGGCTCTTTTTTCACACATTCCTTAAATAAAGCTTCAGCCTCGATATAATTTCCCGCCTTATAGGATTTAATAGCTTTGTCTAATTTTGTTTTTACTTTGTCTAGTTTTGTTTTTACTTTTCTGTCAAGAGCATTCATTGATTGGCTTTTACCTCAGTAAAATTTATACCCAAGTACTATTTTTTGATTAACCCACTAAATTAATCGCTTTAGAAACTATCTTTCTTTCAAAAATAGCTCTGCAGATTTTAGGCATGGTTTTTAAATTTTACCAATAAATAAAAAAAACACCACCCCTACAGAAGTATGCTATTATATTTGTATGAGTTATTCAGAGTTGTTTGTTATATTTTTAGCGTTAGTATCCTGGCTTCTGTTAATTACTGTAGTTAAAGGTGCTTACTTAAACCAGTGTGCAGAGCAGCACACTTCCCTCGCTGAGAAGATTTTTCATTTTATTTCAGAGGCGCCTAAAGCCTAAGGTACTATTGCCGAACGTGCAAGTTCAAGGCTGAGGAGGACGAATGACCGCAGTGTACCACTGGTACATGAGGATCATGAGGACGACGAAAACGCAGAAATTGGAGTTCGGCAATAGTACCTTAAAGCCATTTCTTGTTTTTGAAGAAAACCATGAGACCCAAGCAAATCAAAGCCATAATCGCCAGGGCTGTCTCATTCTAAAATATTTCAAGAATCCATACAGACGTAAGTCTGGCCAAATCTGTAAAGTCATGTCTCAATAGAGGAATGGTAAAAGAGATAGAGGAT
>JAGWWP010000079.1 GCA_018970325.1 Cyanobacteria bacterium REEB446
AAACTAACATCTTCAAAGCAGATTCTACTGGATATGCTTTTTTCCCTGAATTACTTGAATAAATCGATTTAATTACCTTTGCTAATGACTCGAAATCTACTAGCTTTAATAGCTTCCTATACGTATGATCTTTTGGAACTAAATTCTCTAAAAGCTCCGAATGAAAATCTAATTGAAAAGACTCGTTACTAAACATATCTTTATCTATTTTAATACCAAAACATACTCCTGCAAAGACTCTTAATGTAAATATCTATCGGTATTTATTCGTTGGGATTGGCAACAGTCCCATACTCAGCTGCTAGAATTATTGCCCTTGGGTCATATTCATCAAGACTACCATTCTTAAAATTTTCTACAAAATTCTGTTCTGACTTTTTTAGAATATTTTCTTGATCTGTCTTATTAAGCTTTTTAATAGGGTTATCGGTATTAGTTTCACTTGAAAGCTTTTCATTTAAATCGGTACTTAATTCAGATATCTTGTTAGATATGCCACCCAAATTTATTGAAGAGAAAGAACTTGATTGATTATTAGCTGGAGTTAATTTTAAAGCAGATATATTTTTATTATCAATTGGCAAAGTCATAAGTCTAATACTCTCTGTTTATATTAATTAACATGTTTAGATTAAGCTTTAATTAAACTAGGTAATACAACCATTACGAGGAAAAGTGACTAACTTTAATTGCGAAAAACTACTTCCTACATTTGAAATAAATTTAAAATATCCAGCACTGGCTATCATGGCGGCATTATCGGTGCAGTATTTTAAATTGGGCATGTGGCAATTTGGAGGCTGAAGCTTTGAAACTACATCTTGTGCCGTGGTCTCGTTTAGGTTTACAGAAGAAAATCTTTCTTGAAAAACCTTTCTGATATGTGAATTAGCTGAAACACCACCTGCAATTACGACTGTATTTAAATTCGTTTCAGCGATAGCTTTATTGATTTTTTGGTAAAGTGTCTCTGCGATACAGTCCTGGAAGGCGAAAGCGATATCAGCTTTATCTTCTGTAAATTTTTCTTCGCCGATTTTTTCTTTAAGTCTTAAGACTGCTGTTTTAAGACCAGAGAAACTAAATTTAAAACCTTCGACATTAGAGATAGGGAATTTGTAAAGCTTTTTCTCAGAACCAGTTTGAGCTAATTTATCGAGCTCTGGTCCACCAGGGTAGTCTAAGCCTAATAATCTTGCGGTTTTATCGAAAGCCTCTCCTACTGCGTCATCTATGCTAGAACCTAGTATTTTCATTTCATTATAATCATTTACCGTGATAATCTGTGTATGACCGCCACTTACTAGCATGCAGAGGAAAGGTGGCTCTAAACTGCTTTCTAGGAAGTTAGAGCAGATATGACCATGTAAATGATTTACTGGAATTAGCGGCTTATCATAAATCCAAGCTAAAGTCTGTGCGACATTAACTCCGATTAACAGTGATCCCATAAGACCTGGTCCTACTGTGACAGCTATCGCATCTATGTCTTCGAAATTTAGCTCTGCTGTTCTTAAAGCACTGTCTATAACTGAATGAATTTTTTCATAGTGTAATCTAGAAGCATACTCTGGTATAACGCCGCCCCAATCTTTATGTTCATTGATTTGGCTGTATAGTACGTTAGATAAGACTTCTCTACCGTTTTTAACTATGCTAGCAGCACTTTCATCGCAGCTGGTCTCTATTCCCAAGATGAGCATTCTATTTATTCTAGTTTATCTGTGATATTTTGATCATTTAAAAAAATCAGTATTTTATTTAGTTATAAGAGGAGATCCTATGTAAAATGATTTAAATGTCTAAATTAATTAAACTCTGTAGCTGGAATGTAAATGGCATTAGGGCGGTAGCTAAAAAAGGTTTTTTTGAATGGTTAAACGCTGAAGATTACGATGTTGTCTGTCTTCAGGAGACTAAAGCTCAGGTGGAGCAGTTAGAAGCCGAATTTAAAGGAAATGAAAAATATCCACTAGTGCATTTTAATAGTGCTGAGCGTAAGGGTTATAGTGGTGTAGCTTCTTTTTTTAAAGAAGGTTTTAAGCCCATTGAAATTTCAGATGGTTTCGATTTAGATTTGGCTCAGAAAATTACGAAGAAGTTAAACATGGAAATGAGTTTGATAGAGGCTTTTAATTCAGAAGGGCGTGTGATCTGTAGTCATAACGACTTGAAAGATAACAGCTCAAATAGTTTGAGTGGTGATAATTTTATAAAAGAAAGAACTCTCGTTTTGTTTAATATTTATTTCCCTAACGGCGGCGCTAACCAAGAGCGTTATAGCTTTAAATTAAAGTTTTATGATTTTTTTCTAGAATATCTAAAGGCTTATGAAGAGGAATATCCGAATATTGCGGTAACTGGTGATTATAATACTGCTCATAACGCTATAGATTTAGCTCGTCCTAAGGATAATGAACAAACTTCAGGGTTTATTCGTGAAGAGCGTGATTACTTAGATCGCCTTCTTGCTATGGGTTATATCGATACTTTTAGGTATTTGCATCCGGAGCCTGATAATTATACGTGGTGGAGTTATCGAACGGCGGCACGTAAGCGTAATGTGGGCTGGAGGATAGATTATTTCTTTGTTTCTAAGAGTCTTGTGGGGAAAGTTAAAGAAGCTGAAATTTTAAATCAGGTAGAGGGTTCTGATCATTGTCCGGTGAGTTTAGTATTAGGGTTTTAATTAGTCATAACTGCTGAAGGGGATAACATGATTTTAGGCTGCTGAGAATACCAGCTGTCATATTTCTCTTGAATAGTTGATTATAGTGGCCTGAAGAAATAGGGCCAAGAAAGTGATAAAAGAGAAGGGTAAGGTAAGAGAGGAGAGAGTACCATGCCCCGAGGCAAGCCATATAGTTCAGAGTTCAAAGCGAAAGTAGTGATAGAGTCTTTGCGAGAGGAT
>JAGWWP010000044.1 GCA_018970325.1 Cyanobacteria bacterium REEB446
AATTAAATATCTCTATCTATCAGCAAAAATGGGGAATCGTTAGAAATTCTGTCAGGAATTTCCTTGCTATGCGTTATTTCGCGTAACTCCTGAGAATTTTTGGAATTTGAGTCTAATAATTTGCTCACTCAGCAACAAGTTCTTTGTCAGCATTCAGCTCTTTTTTTAACTTTTCTCTATGGGCTTCTTTTTTCTTTTGCAGCTCAGCCCTTTTCTCTTGATTCTTTTTTTTAGTTTTTTCTATATCTTTACGGACTTCTTTTTTAGTTTCCTTGGCTGTTTCTAAAGTTTTATCCATTTCTTCATGAAGTTCTATAGTAGTTTCATCGACTTTACTATCTAGCCAGTCTTGCATCAGCTCAAACCATTCTAGAGATTCATGTGGCTCTGCTGGGCTGTTTGCGGCCGAGGAGCTTAAAGGGCAGCTAATTAAGCTAATTAGAACCAAAAAAGATGAAAATGATTTCTTCATAAACGTCATATTGCTAATATTGTAACTTGCATGAAAGTATCTTTAAACTGCTTAAATGAGTTCGTTGATATTAAAGATGTACCACTGAAAGATCTGGTGCATGAATTAACCATGAGAGCCTTTGAGGTCGAGGACTATGAGTCCTTTAATGATTCTATAGATGAGCGTATAGTTTTAGGTGAGATTTTAGAGATAGCTCCCCACCCTAATGCTGATAAATTACAGGTTACTAAAACAGCTATCGGTTTAAATGCTGATGGTACTAAAAATATTCAACAAATAGTCTGCGGAGCGAAAAATATAGCTGTTGGGCAGAAAGTACCAGTTGCGACTATCGGTGCGAAGTTAAAAAGCGTGAAAGGTGATTTTATTGAAATCAAACCTAGTAAAATTCGTGATGTAGAAAGCTTTGGGATGCTCTGTGGGGTAGAGGAGTTAGGATTTAGTGAAGATGAAGTAGAGAAGATTAAAGCGAAGCAGGGTGATGGTATATATTTATTTTTCGATCCGAATCGAGCGGATATAGAAAATAAGGCTTTAGATCTTCCTCTGGGAGTAACCGTCAGAAAGGTTTTAGGCATAGAAGAAGATACTGTTTTAGATATAGGAGCGAGAAGTAACCGTGGTGATGCGCTTTCTGTACAAGGGCAAGCAAGAGAGATATCTGCTCTGTTACAACGTCCACTAAAACAGCTTACTAGCAAAGGGATTCAGGCTTATACTAGTAAAAATACTGCTTTTATAGAGCCAGAGATAACTGATACTAAAGATACCTCACTTTTTTATACTTTAAATGTTTCAGGGCTTAAAGTGAAGGATTCTCCGCAGTGGCTGAAAGATAGATTAAATGCGATGGGTATGAAATCAATTAATAATTTGGTGGATATAAGTAATTATGTTCAGTTAACTTTAGGTCAGCCGCTGCATTTTTACGATAAAGATAAATTAAAAGGCTCTAAACTCTTTTCCCGCAGAGCGAATTCAGGTGAGAGCATGAAAGCCTTAGATGGTGAGACTTATGAATTAAGTGAAATTAATTTAGTTATCGCTGATGAGTCTGGTCCAGTGGCTATCGCTGGGGTAATGGGTGGTTTTGATTCACAGATTACTGCTGCCACAAAGAATATAGTTATCGAGTCAGCCGTGTTTTATCCAGCGACAGTAAGACGCAGTGCTAGAGCTGCTGGTATAGATAGCGAAGCGAAGAAACGTTTTGAGAGAGGAGTAGATAAACTTAATACCTTAAATGCGATATTAATGTCGCTTGATCTTTTAAGTAATTTAGCTACTGAAACGGAACTTACTGTTTTAGGGAATTTAGCGAAAGCTGGAGATGAGACTTTAGAGATTAAAGAAGTTTCGCTAAGATTATCTCAGATAAAGAGATTTATTGGAATAGACCTATCATTTATAGAGGTGCAGAAGCTTTTAGCTCCTTTGGGTATTAGCTATGTGGGTGAAACAGAATTATCATATACTTTCTCCGTACCAAGCTTTAGAACTAAAGATATACAGCGTGAAATAGATCTTATCGAAGAGATAGCCAGAATCTATGGCTATGATAACATTCCTGCTCAGTTACCTCCTATGCAAGCTAGTCTGGAAGCTAAAGAAGATAATTTAGCTAAAGATGAATTAGAGAATTTATTAATAGCAGAAGGCTTTAACCAAGTGATTTTAAGTAGCCTTGTTAGTGATACATCCGTCTCTGAGTCAGCGATTAAGATGTTAAATCCATTATCTAAAGATTATTCTGTATTAAGGACTTCTTTATTACCATCTTTATTAAAAGCTGTTTCTAGAAATTATGCTAATGATAGAACTACTGATATTAAGCTGTTTGAATTTGGTAAAACTTACTCTTACAAGCGTGACAAAAACGCAGAATACGATTTAAGCGACACAGTCGAAGTGGAGAAAGTCGCTATAGTAACAGCTAAGCTAGAAAAATCATGGACTGATGAGCAGAAACCCTTACATCGAGAGAAGGATTTCTATGAATTTAAATCAATTATTGAAAGACTGTATCAGAATGTGAGTTTCACGACTTTAGATGCAGAATCTATTATGAAAAAAGTAGCTTCTAATTCAGATACAGAAAGCTTCTTAACAGACTTAATGCACCCAGGGATCGCTGCTAAGGTCATATATCAGGGTAAAGAAATAGGCTATATCGCTAAGATTCATCCACAGAAAGTAGATGAGCTAGAACTGCCAGAGAAGCTCTATTTTATTGAGCTTGAGCTGCCACGTAAGGTGAAAAGTAAATTCGCTAAGATTATTAAAAATCCTCCAGTAGAAAGGGATATTACCGTAGATGCTGGTTCGGCACATACTTATGCTGAGATCGTGAATGGTATTAAGAAATTTAAATCTAAGGATCTTCAGGATATTAAATTATTAGATCTTTATCAGAGTAGTTTTACTTTAAGGCTTAGATGGCATTCTGAGCAAGAGTATTCTAGAGAACAGATAGATGCTGAGGTCGTAAAGCTAAAAGAGTTTTTAATAAAGGAATTATCAGTTGCTTTCAGGGTTTGATTTAAATTCGGTTTTAAGAGGATTAATGCGTAGGCGTATAGTCTCATTGATTGTGGCTGTCTTAATTCTAATGACAGTGCTTTCGTATCTCTCAGCTTTTAGCAGCTTAGTGACAGAGATCTCTATACTTAATCTTTTAATGGGTGAGTTAGCTTTCGCTTTTTTAAGCATTAGCTTTATGTTTCCATCGGTAGATAATAAAAAGGTAATAAAACTTTCAGCAGAGTTTTTAGTCATCATAGCCGTTTTCTTTTTACTTTTAGTTTTCGTGCCACTTGGAGAGGGAAACCCAGCCTTTATATTTAAAGAGCCTTTAGTAAACCAAGTAGCTGCTGATAATAGTGGAGGGCAGCCTCCGACAGCGGTTTTAGTGAATGCTTATGTGTTACTTCTTATAAATCTTTTAGTATTTGGGATAATTTATCTAAAGGAAAGACTGCACTGGAAGACTATTTTCGATGATTCAGAAACTACTGTAAATAGTTTTAAAAAAGCTGATTTCTCTAATTTCATCGCAGAAGTTCCAGAAGAACAGATTAAAAATAAGCAGCAAGCTTTAAAGTCTCGCAGAATGGCAAATGAGCTTAAAGACGAAGTTAGTGAAATTTTTGATGTTTATTTAGAACAGTTTTCACAGAAGAGTTACAGTAATACTAATGCCAAACTTTCTAATTTAGAAGAGGCTTTACTTAAATATATTAATAAAGATATTACAGCAGCTCTTTGTTTAGATGATAGTTTTACTTCCTTAGAGAAATCTGTTTTTTTCTGGGACGACAGTAATAAAGATGAGCTTATCTCGGTATTTAAAAATTCTAGCCAAGCATCACAAGCTATTGGCACGGGGAAAGTCTGTCAGGCATTAATTAGTAGTGGAGCAGTTTGGTATTTAATCGCTGAGTTTAAGGGCAATTATTTACTTTTAAAATCTAGAGCTAAAGATTATGCGCCACTTTTAGATACTGCATATAAGGTGTTTAAGTATTTAGGCTAAGATGAAAGGTACTCTATGATTAATAAATTATTAGATCTAGTAAAGAAAGCAAAGGCAAGTGACTTACATCTTACCCCCCAAGAGCCACCTATACTTAGAATTAATGGTGTCTTAAGAAGAACTGAGATGCAGAAGCTGACTAGTGAGCAGATTAAAAGTATCTGTGATGGTTTTCTTTCTTTGGATCAATTAAAGGTTTTAGAAAATGAGTGGGAAGTTGACTGTGCTTATGGTATAGAAGGCGTGGGTCGTTTTAGAATAAATGTTTTTAAAGATAGACTCGGTTACAGTGTGGCTTTGAGGATGATTAGCTATCAAATACCATCTATTGAAGAGCTTGGATTACCCGAGATAGTAAAAAAATTAGTCATGCTACCTCGTGGTCTGGTCTTGGTTACTGGTCCTACTGGTTCTGGTAAATCCACTACCTTAGCAGCGATGGTCGACTGGATTAATACTAATCGTGCTGAACATATACTTACCATCGAAGATCCGATAGAGTATATTCACACTTCTAAGCAGAGTATTATTAATCAGCGTGAGATAGGTAATCATACACATTCTTTCTCTAATGCTCTTAGAGCAGCTTTAAGAGAAGATCCAGACGTTATTTTAATTGGTGAGATGCGTGATTTAGAGACCATTTCACTTGCGGTACGTGCTGCTGAAACAGGGCATTTAGTTTTCGCGACATTACACACTTCATCAGCAGCAGGTACTATAGATAGGCTTATAGATGTATTTCCAGCTGAGCAGCAGGCGCAGGTGAGAACCCAGCTTAGTCATTCATTAAAAGCTGTACTCAGCCAAACCCTGCTTGCTAGACGTGATGGTCAAGGAAGGGTAGTCGCTATGGAGGCGATGTTAGTTACACCTGGTGTGTCTAATTTAATTAGAGAATCTAAAACTTCGCAGATCTATTCAGCGATTCAGACTGGTAAGAATATCGGTATGCAGACTCTGGAATCTGCTCTGGCAGAACTTTATAACCGTGAGGTCATCAGCCTAGAAGATGCTATGTCAAGAAGCTCTAAGGTAGATGAATTGAAAAATTTAGTGGGAGCGGCACTTAAGGCGTAATTTTATGAGTATATATCCTTTGATACTTCTTTACATCTCTTTATTAATTAGTCCGATAATACTTTTTGGCTTATATTTAGTGTTTCTTAGTCCAGGGAATTTAGTAGACTGGCAGATGAGACTCTATCTAGCATTAGGTTTCTTGAGGATAGATAATTTAGAAGAGAAGGCGATACAGCCTAATAGCCTAGATGTGCATATCGGTAGGCACTTTGCAAAGCAGCGTTCAGATGGAAGCTTTGAGGAGTTTGATGCTGATGAAATGATTCTTGCACCAGGTGATTTCGTCTTAGGCACTACTAGAGAATATTTTTATTTTCCGAATACTATACATGGTTATCTTCAAGGGAAAAGTTCATGGGCGCGTTTAGGGCTCTATGTGGAGTCTGCTGGGCTTTTTGACAGTGGTTTTGAGGGTGAAGGGGTAGTTGAGTTAACTAATCAAGGAAAGGCGCCTTTGAAGCTTATAGCGGGCAAGCCTATAGCCCAGATGATATTTATGCGTAACTTACCAGTTACTCATCCTTACGGCAAGAAGAAGAATTCTAAGAGTAATTATCAAGGGCAGACTGGTGCTAAGCAGAGTGCTTTGGATGAAGCTGTTGCAGGGTGAACTCGGAAGGGTCTAAATTTAAGCGATGAAAAACTTTGTTTTTCATCGAGGACTCTCAGGTAAAGAGGTTAAGGTTAAAATTACTTCTCGTACGATTTCCTGTAAAATCTCTTCGTCATGGCTAAGGTTCTTAGTTAGTACAGTTAAAATATACTGAGACCGCTCGCAAACTCCAATTTCTGCGTTTTCATCATCCTTGTTTATGCTAAATAACACAGCGTCATGCCTAACTTTAGAATTCCAGCCTGCTTTAGAATAAATGCTTTTTACTTTAAACTCATCAACAAGTACTTTCCCAGAGAAGGCTTGAGCTTGATAATCTTCGGTATTGATTATGCCACTACGAATATCAGGGGCGTGTCGCGGAACTTCAATTTCTGCGTTTTCGTCGTTCTCATTATTTTCAAGTGTTCGCTTCATGGAATTAAGAATAAGAGGGAAGTCTTTTTCTATAAGGATTAGCAGTTTTATTAGATCTCGGTTGTTGATCTGATTATGACCTAGAGCTTCATAGATCTGTCTTTCTTTGCCATAGTAATCAAAGCTAAAGCATTTATTTACGAGGTTTATTTTTTCAGAAAAACCTTTTTCCAAAAAGAATTTATTGATTTGAAGGCGGCTATTAAGTATTTTATTTAAAATATTTTGGGACTGTTTATCTGGAGTGAGTTTCAGGGTATTTTCTATATTAATGAGATTATAATCCCATGGATAAGCTGCTAAATAGTCGACAAGGAAAGCGAGGGCATCGTTATCTGATGCAGAGATACTTTCATGAATAGCCCTGCTGGATTCATTTTTTTCATACTCAGTTTCTTTGATTTTTAATTGATTGTTTTGCGGTGAAAACTCACTTGCCATGAGGCTTATAAACAGTTTTAGAAGACTAGCTGGATGAAAGTAGCTGTCTAGGTTATGTTCAAGTATATTTTTAAATTCGTTGTCAGCCCTTTTCAGTAAAGCAAAAGATATATTCTCTGCTCCATATTTTTTAATAATAGTCTCTAAAGACATGAATTATTTATCCTTGGTGATAATCAGAGATTTAAAAAGAAAATATAATATTACAGCGAATAGTGCATTAAAAGGCAGGCTCAGCAGTATTTTATGAAAATAGCTGTAAGTATCTTGGTTTGTAAAGCAGTAGATAGCGCTAAGTAGTACTGAATAAAAAACGCAAAGCCAGAGCGGGTCTTTGAGTTCTTTGGTGTAGAAAAGCTTTAGCAGAACAGATAGTAGCGGTAGAAACCAGATAAACTGTTTATCAAAAGTAAAAGCCTGCAATAGTATAGTCGCTGTAGACAGGAATACTAAATTCTCTTTCAAATTAAATAAAGCGGAGAAGACAGCAATATTTACTAGGATGAAGTTAAGGTCTATATTTGTAAATCTAGAAAAAAAAGATATTTGCAAAGCAAATGCTAGAAATGCATAGAGAGAGATTAAACTGTATTTTTTAAAGTCGCTCAAAACTATTTAATGTAGTAAGGTAGGTCTTTTTTAGATTTAACGTTAATACTGTTATTGCTTGGAAAGAAAACGGAGTCTACCCTATCAAAACTGTCTTCTGTAAAGCTAGATGATGGTGCAGATGCTGAAATATCTTCTAAAAGAGGACTGCGAGGAATTGGTTTTTTAGCTGTTAAGTCTGGAAGATCAATAGATACACCAGATTGCTCAATCATAAATTCTGCATCTTGCTTGGCTACATTAGCCTTGATCTGAATTTCTTCTGCCTTGGCTCTTATCTTTGCTGCTTTAAGATCTTGTTTCACCGCTTTAATTAGAGAATTTAAAGCATTTCTTTGTTCGATGAGTTTAGTAAGCTGCGCATCGGCATTAGCTAATTTATCAGCAGCATAGTCCTGAGGTGCTTTTACTTCCTGGGCTAAAAGCGACATTGAGCCAGCGAAAACGCTAATATATACGAAAATTATAAACAGACTAGTACGAAATTTAGATAACATACTTATACATCTTAATTCATAATTTTTATTTTGTGAAATACTTGCGTAATTCTCCGAGGAATTCATATAAATTCTGAGTCTCAAGGATTTTTTTAAGTTTTACATAGTTTCGCGTAAGCTCTTTTACCAAGCTCTTTTCATCGTGAAAAAGACTGAAGTCTTCTTTTATCAGAAGCATTAAGGCTGTATTTAGGGTGAGAGTCTCAGCTTTAATCTTTAATGTGGAGTTTTTAGCTTCTCCTGTAAAGATTTTGAGTAATATCTGAGCATTCTTTTCTGTGTTTCCACCTTCTAAATCCTTAAGTCGGGCAGCTGTTAATGCCAGTTCTGAAAATGATTCACTAGCTGGGTTAAGTATAAATTCTTGTTCATACTCAGAAATGAAAATAATTTTAGAGGGTAGGGCTGTATTAAACTCATCTAAGACTAAACTTTTAAGTTCAGTTTCATCTTTTGGTTCTTGAGAAGGATTTTCTAAAAACTCTTCGCTTGAGTGTACTAGGATAAATTTTTGGCGGTAGCCCTGCTGTATAAAGTATCTGGCTATTTCTTTAATTACTGGAATCCAGCGGGCTTGAGCGATACCGATAATCTGCCCCTGAAGCTCAATCGGCGAGAGGAATGGAGCGATTAAATTTATAAAGCAGGATTCCTTATATTTTCTCGCTAAATTTTTTACAGGCAGTAAATATTCGCTAGATACTTTACTGGAAAAAAAACTTAAATCTAGTTTTTGAAAGGCCTCTAGTTTTCTTTCCTCACTAATATCTAAATCTAGACCTAATTCATAAAGTACATCGACTGAACCTACTTTACTACTAGCGGAGCGACCGCCATTTTTAATTACAGGTAAGCCTGCGTAAGCAGCAAGAAAGGCCGTGCCCGTAGAAATATTAAAGCTATTAGATTTATCGCCACCAGTACCTGCACAGTCATAGGCAAGATCGGCGTGTAGCGAAACTCCAATTTCTGCGTTTTTTTCGTAAACTAAATCGCTGAGGCTTAATGGCGGAGCCTTTTCTCGAAGAAACTCTATAAAGCTAATGAGTTCTTCACTACTCTCGCCTTTCTTATGCCATTCAGAAATAAAAGCAAAAAGAGTCCCTTCGGTGGCTGTTTCTAGCCACTGAAAGAACTCTTTTGGATTATTAGTTAGGCTCACTGAAATAGCACCAGCTAAAAATGCTTAGGCATTTTAGTTAAGAGCTAGAGTTTTACCAAACTGGTGAAGATTCTGAGCATGCTGAAGTCTTTCAGTCTCAATAATCTGGCCAGCCTTACCAATAGATCTAGGGTATTCTCTACCTCTCATGAACAATTGGTGATCCCAATGAGTAGGATTATAAACTTTAACAATCTCAGAAATAGCTGTCTCTATGCAGAAATCTTTACAACTAAAAATATCTACAGTCAGAAAGCCATTCTGGTCTGGAAAAGTATGAAGAGCTATATGACTCTCTGCTATTAGTACCACACCGCTTAAGCCCCATTCTTCTGGAACTTTACCCTTATATTTAAATGCATAAGGGGGCATTATCTTCGTCATATCCATCTTTTCGGGCAACGAATCCAGGAGATCAATCATCGATTCTATATCCGTCATAAGACGTCTATCGCAGCCATAGGCTTCCATTACTAAGTGTGGTCCAAACATCGCTATATCATACTTATCCTTTTAGTAAGGATTCATAATAACAATAATATGTATATAAAACAATAGTTTTATTTTATTTTTCTTGACATTAATGAGTTGACCACTTCTGCTGGATTCTTGCTTCCAGAAAGCATATCAGCGACTTCAAGGCAAATTGGAATTCTTAAGTTTTCAGTTTGGGCTAATTTTTTTAGAGCGAAGGCAGTATTTACTCCTTCGGCGGTGGCATTGATTTTCTTGTAAATTTCATCAAGTGAGTAATTTTGGGCAAGAAAATAACCGACACGGTAGTTCCTACTTAGCTCTGAACTACAGGTTGCTATTAAATCACCTAAGCCAGCGGCTGAGTATAAAGTCTCTTCCAGACCACCTTTGAGCTTAATTAATTCACGCATTTCATTTAAAGCTCGGGTGATTAAACTCGCTTTAGTACTAGCTCTGAAACCTAGTCCATCAGAAGCTCCTGCTGCGATAGCGATTACATTCTTGATGGCCGAGCAAAATTCCACGCCAACTATATCACTACTGGGATAGAGGCGAAAGCGAGTACAGGAAAATATTTCTTGAAGGCCCTCAGCTACAGTTAATTCTGAACTTGCGATACTCGATATCATTGGCTCGCCTGCTAAAACCTCTATGGCGAGGTTCGGGCCAGACAGGGTGGAAATATGACAATTCTTTAATTTTTCGGTGAAAATTTCACTAGGTGTCTTCAAACTCGCTAGGTCAATGCCTTTTGAGCAGTTGATAATTACCTTTTTTGAAAACTTAAAAGGATTTTTAGGATTTAAATCTAAATGAGAGCTTTTGGTAGGCTCTGGGATTTTTAAATTATTGATTTTAGAGATATTTTCAGCTAATTGGTTAATGCCTTTTAGAGGTATAACGCTGAAAATAAAGTCGCTAAACTCTAAAGCGACTCTTAAATCTGCGGTGAAATTTATATTTTCAGGATAAATACCTTCTTGTGGTTTATTAAAAGTTCGTGATTTAGACATCATTTCGACTCTTTCGGGTTTATAATCCCAGAGCAAAACATCAAAATCCTTAGAAAAATGGCAGGCAAGCGTGTTACCCCAAGAGCCAGAGCCTAAAATAGATATTTTTTTTGATACAGAAATCGGCATTTGAAAACGAAAATAGGACTCATTTTACGTGAAATTCCTTTAAAAACTATAACTTTTTTCTTATTTAAGTGCAAAAATGCTTTGTTCCAAAAATTTTCTAAAAAAAATTTTAACTTTTAGTATTAACAAGTTGTTATGTTTTTAGTTATAATGTAATGAGTTAATACACCGTGATCACGTATTAGCTTTTAACCCTATCAAAACAAGGGAGTTTTGAAAATAAGATGTCTTCTGTCAGTGTCGACACACCTTCTAAAAATTTAAATCCTCAGTTAACTGGACAATCAAGTGGACAGTCTAATGCTGGTCGTAAAGATCCTTTTGAGGGAGTTACTGTTCCTAATAGTGCTAGTGGAGCTGCTCACTTTTCAGTTACGGAAGAAAAACAGACGGCAGGGAGTCCTGATTTAAAAGTACAGAAGGCTCAATTGGAAGCAGGCTTTCATGTTCAAGATCGAAATCTTAATCTGGGAGCTATGCCAAAGCCGTTATCTCCAGAGGAGATTCAGAAAAGGGCTAAAAATCTTCTTAAATTAACTAAAGAGCAAGTTGCTGCTTTGGTTCCAGCAGAAGCACTTTTAGGTGCAAAAGGTGCTGATAAAACTAGACTTTTAGATGTACATTATCGTCTCTGGAGTAATGTTCTAACTGCTCTTGCAGAGGGCAAAAAAATAGACTGGAAAACTGACGGTGATGGCACTACTTGTTATAAAAATCCGACCATGGTCGCAAGTACCAGTTCACAATCTTCTCTTCCAGATAAACACAATAGAAGGTTATTAGCTCAAGCTTTATATTTTATTGGTGCTCAATTAGGTGTTTTAACTGCTAGACCAGGTATTACAGCAGGTCTCAGTATGGTCGCTGCTGAAGGTAAGGCTGGCTTAAATAGTTCGGAGGAAATATCTGCTGTAATAGGTCAGAATGCAGAAATACCTTACTCATTAACTAATCCTAAGGATACAATTGTTGCCAATAATATTGCAATTTATGGTCTTAGTGGTGGTATTACCAGTAAACCTAGTGAACCTGTAAAAATCAGTGAAGATACGAATAGATTCATGGAATTGATGAAATTCTTGAATAAAGTAAGTCTGCCTGGTTTAGAGAAAGGTTTTCTTCAGAAATTCTTAGAGATTCGTGATAATAATGGTGAACCAATTCGAACGGCAGAGATCAAATCAGTTCCAGCAGCTTTTTCATTAATGCCTGATTTGACATTAAATCAATATGTCGCTTATATGGATTTAGCTACAAAATCTAGGCAAGCTAAATGGTCTACGGAAAAATTTGTTAAAGAGCTAGATAAGTTAAATCTGCCACTTACATCTAAATTAAGAGAAATTCTTGTTCCGAATGACCCACATGCTGAGCATAAATTAACGGAATCATTAAGAGATGGTTCACCAGCTTGTTTTACTCCTCATGCGATAGATTGGAACAATGTTGAAAGATTAGATGTTCAGAGGAAACTTTATACGTTGCTTTTAAATGCTACTAGGCATCCAGAAGTTCAAAAATGGGCGAATGAAAAATATGGAATTCCTATTGGTGAAGATTTATTTTCAATTAATAATAAAAGTATCAGTCACATAAAGAGCTTTGATGATAAACGCTTTGCAAATCAAGCTGGTTTCACGGAGTTTATTCAAGATTTAAAACAACGCCCTACTGCAAAAAAAGAACACACATTAATCAATGTAATTGATAATAGGCAATTTTATTTAGAGATAGCTCCAGCGAATTCGAAAGGTGATGTAGTACCTAACTATTCTGAAGCTAAACAGAAAAATTTACATCCTCTTTATCTGGGGGATAGTGGCGGTAGCGATGCTCCAGCACAGGCACAAGCGGTAATAAGTGGTGGTCTTGCTGTGATTGTGCGAGGTCTTATGGGACCAGCTGATATTACAGACAGGATGGTAGAGCTTTTAGCTCAGCCTAAGAATGCCGGTCACCCTGATCAGCTTATTGATTTAGGGAAAAATCAATATGCAAAGGCTTCAAATCCAGCAGAAGTAAAATCTAAAAACCAGTGGGCAGAAGCTTTTCAGGAGAAATATGCTTCTCAAATTATTCAAGTAGATAATATACATTTAAATAATTCATTTGCTGCTCATGTCATATCTGAGATTGTTAAAGATCAGCCTGGTTGTGAATTTAAATTTGACCCCAATGCTGATTGGATAAAGGATGTACGAGATTTTGCTTTAACTAGAACTTTACAAACGCCTGATGCTGGTATGCAAGAACTGGGTATTGCAAATAGCCTGAATAATAAACCTATAACTTTGCTAGTAGATAAGCTGAAGCCTTTTACTAGCAAGGTTCCAATTCTCGGAGGATTGATTGAAAAAGCTGTATCCATGGAGAATTCAAGACCGATTTTTGCTACAGGCATTAAGGGTGTTGGTATTGCTTTGATGGGATCTGGAGCTGTGGCTCTTGGTGCTAAATTAACGGGTAATGAACAATTGTTCAAAAAAATGGATAAGGTCCAGGCTAATATTTTTGGTGTTAATAATTTAGTTTCAGGCGTGGCTCGTGGTTTAAGATCACCGATGCTTTACCCTTTGCAGACTCTTGGTGAGTTAGTTTGTTTTGCTGCTTCACGCTTCCCTTCTACTAGTTTTAATCGTAAAGTGCTTTTTGCTCTTGCAAATGGTATGTTGCAGATAGGCAGAGGGAATGCTGCTATTCAAGGTGAAAATACCATACTAGATACTTTTAAAAAAGGGTCTGAAGCGGATGTGAAGAAGATTTTTGGTGAAGAAGATTTTAAAAAATATGGTAATTTAAGACCAGTTGCAGCTGAGCTTACTAATAAGAGAGCTGATATGGTCAAGAAATTAAAACCATTTATGGGCGAGTTTTTCGCTACTGCTGTTGCGGATTTAAAGCAAGGAACTGATATGGCAGCTCAGTTTATTAAGGTGAAAGGTTTTAGACACGGTTTCCTTGGAAGTCTATTTAAGAATACTGGTGTGACTAAAACTTCACAAACTAGTGGCATGGATTACACTAATGTGGCAAGTGTTGGACACGCTTATGCTGCTTCTGGTATGATCGCAACAGGTCTTAGTGCTGTTTCAGTTCTCTTGCATGGTCTTAAGAAAGACAATAAAGCATTAGAAATGGCACTGAACTCAGTAGAGACTTTGGCTTCTACGTTTGGTATGGTTACGGCAGCGAGACACGTAGAACAAAAAGCACAAGGTTACCCAGAAATGTTTACTGATGTAGCTGGGCGTCAAGTGAAAATCAATCCTAAAGAGGCAGGTATGTGGCAAAAAATTGGTGCTCAAATGATGGCAGCATCAAGTTTACTAGTAGGTACTCCTATTGGACAGTTATTAGTTTCATCTTCATTAGGTCCATACCTCTTGGGTGTTGGTAAGCAAGCAGATGCTGATTTAGAAATGGGTGCTATTAATGCTTTAAGACAAGCTAAAAAATATACTAATGATGATTGGGATATGAAACATAAACCACTAGAGGTGATTCATAGTGTTAAGGCTAGTCGTTTGACTGGTGCAAATAACATAGTTAGTTTAAATCCTGCAACGAGTCAAAAGTTTGCACTTGATTCACGCACTAAAGAACCTCTTCTACAGAAAACAGTTCCAGAAAAAGAATTAGTAGCTGTAAGGAAATAAAAATTCACGAGAAATATAATAAAAACATAAATAAGTATATACATTTGTGCTAAAATAAGATTTATACATGTCAAGAGTAGACCCTACTCAAAGAACTTCTAGGCAAGCTTCTGCACAAGGAGTTGAGTCAGCTCATCCAGTCGAGGTGTTAGATCCTAGCGATCTTAGAGGACAAAATATTAGATATGCTACCGACAATGTAGATCCTAATTATAACCGCCGAACAGCCCAGAATTTTTCCAGAACCACTAACACCAATAATCAAGCACAAACCAATTCCAATCAAGATCCCAATGAGCCTTCAGGTAAAAATGCCTTTGAAAATATAATCGGCAGGGGAAGAACTGCTGTAGATAAAGCTGGTACTACTCTAATGTGGGGAGCTGGTGGCTTGGCGGGATTACTGTACCTAGGCTTAGGCTGGAAGAAATTAGCTATGGTCATAGGTGGTTTAGGTGTGGGAGCGGGCTATCTTCTGAAAACTAAACTCGCGAAAGTGGGTGAAGAACCAGATCATAATCAGCGAATAGTTAATGAAGTTAAAGCTATGAAATTACCGAAGGAATTAGAAAAAGAGATTTTTGAGTTCTTAAATCAGAGGTTAACTGCTGATGCATATAAAAATTCTAACGGACAAAATCTAAGTGCTACGGCGAGAGATATTTTACGTAATGCTTCTCAGCAGGCGGTTAACACTGCTCAGCAAGCTGCTTCTAGCGTGAATAGCCGATTTGGTAACCAGCCAAGCTCACAGCAGCCTACTTAGGGAGTTACTAATTTTTGCCCGACCTGAATAGAGCGAGGATTTCTAATTTTATTAGCTTTTTTAATTTTTTCAATATTTGCTATGCTGCTTGAACCATAAACTCTTTGAGCAATAATAGCAAGTGAGTCTCCACGACGTACTGTGTAGCTGTTAGCTCCAGTTTGATTGTTTATGTTATTTTGCTTATTGAGCAAATTCTGAGCCTCAATTTTTTTAGCAGCTTCTAACTCTTTCGCTCTTTCTGCTTCAATTTGAGCAATAGGGTCAGTGCTTGTCTTAATTTTATTTACTGTTTCCTGAGAAGTTTTAGGACTAGCAACTTTAATATCTTCAACTTTCAAATCACTCTCTGAGGCAGGCATCTGCTGGATTTCATTTACTTTAGATTTTTTAATATCTTGGTGAATTTCTTTATGTACAGTATCGCCGTCAACAACAGTAATACCCTCTCTTTCATTTAAATAATTATCATTAGGAACTATAAGTTTAAAGAATAGAAATAATAGGAAAGCTATTAAAATCGTGATAACAATTATGCTGCCTGACTTTACTTTTTGGGCTTCTTTAGAATTTAGTATCTGAGAGTCTATCGGTTGAAAGAAGCCTATTTGTGAATCTTTACAGTTCTCTTTAATCTTGTCATTCAGCTCGATTTTTTTAATGCCAAGCTCTTCTTTAACTTCATCAGAGAGCATGTCATCTGCCTTGTTTAAGATTTTTCTTTTAATATCGCCGTATATTTTTTTCATCTTTTAACTACTTTTTCTAAAAAGAGAATATCTAGAGGGTTCGGGCTTATATTATGAATATTCTCGTGTTTTAATAATACCTGACTATTCACGAATAATGGGGCGATAGCAGTTTCTTCATCTAATAAAATCTCTTCAGCTTCTCTGTAGAGTCTTATACTTTCTTCTTTATTTAAGCTCTGCACCGCAGATTTCACTAACTCCTCATATCTAGGATTACTCCATCTACCATGGTTTATCGCAGATTTTTTATTGAATAAATACATAAAAGTGCTTGGTTCTGGATAGTCTGCACCCCAGCTCATGCGATAAAGATGCGGAGGATTGTCGGTGAGCGTCTTTAAGAAGACTTTCCACTCTAGGGCTACTAGTTTTACATTTATATTTAATTCTTTTTTCCACATAGAATGCATGATTTCAGCTAAGGCTTTAGCATCTTCTCTACTAGGGTATAGATATGCTACCTCAGGAAAATTCTTACCATGCTCATAGCCAGCAGCTTTCAGTAAAGCACGAGCTTCATCTGGTCTATATTCTAGCCCACGATTTTCATTATGAAAAGATTTTAGACCAGGAGGTATCCATGATGCAGTGGCGACATCGCCTCTGCCACGTAATTTCACCAGCTCTTTTCTGTCTATCGCATAGGAAAAGGCTTTACGCAGAAGAGGGTTATTAAATGGAGCTTTCTGGACATTAAAGCCAAGAAAGGTACTTCTTAGCAGCGAGGATCTCTGCGGATTTAAAGAGTTTAACTTATTAAATTCTGAGCTTGGCACAGAACCACCGTCTATCCAGTCAAACTGTCCTTTTTTAAATAGGGTGAAGGCACTGGATTGTTCTGGCACCATAAAAAACTTAAGTTCATTAATATTACTTTTTATCTCATTCTGTAAATAATAGTCTGGAACAGCTTTTAAAACGATTTTATATTCATGCTGCCATTTATCTAGCCTGAAACGCCCTGTAGTAACTATATTTTCAGCTTCAGTCCAGTTATCACCATATTTATTTATAAGATCTTTACGGATAGGATAGGTGAAACACTGTGCTGTTAAGAAGAGAAAGTAATTAGCAGGAAATTTTAATTTAATTAAAAGGGTTTCATTATCTATAGCTTTAGAGTTATTTAGATCTATTACTGAAAGCAGGTCTCCATAAGGTGAAGCTGTTTCTGGATTTAAAGCTCTCGTGAAAGAATCTATAAAATGCTGTGCTAAAACTGCTTTCCCATCAGACCACTTTGCCCGAGAATCTAAGTGAAATGTATATTCAGTACCGTCAGAATTAATAGTCCAAGACTTAGCTAAAGCTGGCTTTACTGTAATTTCCCCATCTTTTTCATCGAAACTAGTTAAGCCATCCATGATCTGAGAAATTATAGTAGGTGAGTAAGCGTCACTAACTTGATTCCAGTCTAGAGATTCGGGTTCAAAGCCGAGGTTCATGTTTAGGCAGTTGGTTTTATTGCTTATCTTGGTGCAGGCTGTAAGCTGAAAGCTTATGACTGCGAGGAAGAGGAGAATAAGAATTTTTTTTATTTTTACCATTATGTTTAATTCGAATTCACCATTACGAGTTCGCCAAAATCTTAGTTCTGATTTCCTCCAAAATTAATGATTTAATATCTTTTTAAATCAGGTAATATTTCTCTTTTTATCACTTGTTGCAATTTTAGCATTACATGTATAATTTGCAATATCGCTCTTGAAACCCTTATCTGATAAGTATTTTTCATCACTTAAATCAGATTTTTATTTTTAAAAAATCAGTTATTGCTTGATGGTCTGTCGCTGACATAATCTTAGGCTCTCGGAAATCTGTAAAAAGTTTTTCGGCATTAGCAAAATAACCAGATCTTTTTTCTTTAGCGAGATACGCTGTATCAAAGCTATATCCATCTTTACTACTACAGAACCCTTCTGTAAAACCAGGAATTAAACAGTTTGAAGTATAACCTTTAAAATTAATTTCATACCAAGTATAGTGGCCTGAAGAAATAGGGCCAAGAAAGTGATAAAAGAGAAGGGTAAGGTAAGAGAGGAGAGAGTACCATGCCCCGAGGCAAGCCATATAGTTCAGAGTTCAAAGCGAAAGTAGTGATAGAGTCTTTGCGAGAGG
>JAGWWP010000045.1 GCA_018970325.1 Cyanobacteria bacterium REEB446
TGATTACGAAGATATACTTGAAGCCTGTTGCTCCGCTTGGAACTCATTCCTCGAAATGCCGAACAAAATTAATCAACTCCGCTCTAGGAAATGGGCTCAACTACCAGTGCTCTAATTTATTTTACAGAATGGTATAAGCTAAACTTCTCCCTGAAATCTAATTAACAATTTGCTTAAATTCTTGAAAATTTAACTTCAGATCTGAATTCAGGAACTCTGATTCTGCCTGTAAATTAATTATTTTCTGTTCTAAAGATATTTTATCGCTAAACTCTATATTCTCAATCAAAGCATCAGATACTTTATTTTTTTTATTATCAAGAATTTTATTCATTCATCACTTCAAAGCCTCATCTACCGCAGCCATCGCATGTAAATAAGTAGTTTCATAAAGTGGCACTTCTGCCTCGCCGTCTTTTACTAATAGTGGAATCTCGGTACAGGCTAAAGCCACTCCCTGAGCACCTTGCTTTGCTAAATTAGCGATAACTCTTAAATACTCAGCCTTAGACTGCTCAGAAAAAATACCGCAGCAGAGTTCTTTGTAGATAATTTCACTAATCACGCCTCTGTCTGCTTTTTCAGGTATTATTACCTCGATCCCGTGCTTTTCTTCTAATCTTTTTTTATAAAAATCATGCTCCATCGTATACATAGTACCGAGCAAACCTATTTTTTTAAAACCATCTTTTTTAATCTGCTTAACGAGAGCATCTGCGATATGAATTACTGGAATCGAGACCTTTGCTTCAATAGCTGGTACAGACTTATGCATTGAATTGGTACAGATAAAAATAGCTCTAGCACCAACTTCTTCTAATTCTAGAGCAGCATTTGCCATCATGTCATATAACTCATCCCACTTACCTGCGTGCTGTAAATCTGCGATCTCTTTAAAATTCATGCTATTTAAAATGATCTTCGCTGAAGTCTGTGGATTAGTACGTTTACGCACTTCTTCATTGATAATGCGATAGTACTCTATCGTAGATTCCCAGCTCATTCCACCTAATAATCCAATTTTCTTCATAACTTTATTCCTTATTTAAGTTTAAATCCTTGCTTGTAAAACTTGCATAAAGGAGAATTATAAAATAAAAAGCACGAAAATAAAGTGAATATTAAGCAACTTGAGGAACTAAATCTGTGGAATGATTTGCTTGATGTCCTCTTGCAGAACCTTTTATTAAAAACATCTCACCAATTGGGTTTAATAAGCAGGCTGCTTGATGCATTACATGACTAATTTTGTCTTTGGCAAAAAAAGCACCATAATCTAAAGCACTACCAACTAGATAAATAATCCCAGCCTTCTGATTATCAGGGTTCTTATCATCTTTAGATAGAATGTAATCAGATAAAGCTCCACCACCATGTCTTAGACCAGCTGTGATGGCTACTAAAGGTTGCCTGAGTGGACCGAGAATCGGAAAATCTACCAGATTACTTAAAATAGCCCCTATCATCATAGTGGCAGTTAAAGGAACTAATGCCTTAGTATGATCAGGCGGAGAATTTGGTTTAAAGAATTTTAAAAAACTCTTGGGATCATTTTTAAATTCATTCCAGACTTCACCCAATACGCGAGTATTTTCCTTCCAGCTTTCTCCGAAACTTTCGTAAGTTTCTTTACCTACAAGAGGATTTACAGCAGCAGGAATTTGATCGAGGGAAGAAGGAATACCAGAGAGCCTTATAAGTCGATTAAAACCAGATGGTAATTTAAAAGCTTGTGCCAAACCAGTTAGCAATAGTATTATATTTTTAGTTTTAAGACCCTTCTCAATAAAACTAGCTCCAGCTGTCACGGCTTGAGCTTTAGTAGCGTATAGACCATAGTTTTCCAATTTAGCAGCTTTATCCTCTAAGCCGTCTTTTTTCAAACCAATCAGTGACATAACTAGAGAAGGTAAATTAATGAAAAAATTACCGTAAGTCATTATAGGCAAAGCACTATCCATAAAAGTCTTTTTATTAGAGGCCTCTGTACTTACATGTAAATTCTTTTTTTCCTGAATGCTCAACGGCTCTTCTATATCCTTGTGTAAACTCCGCTCTAGATGATTAATTTCTGCATTTTCGTCTTTTGCTGCATGAAAATCTGTAGACTCTGAAGCCTCGTGAGTAGCTAAGCTACTATTTTGAGAAATAGGAAGTGGGTTTACTATCATCAATTAATGATGTATATATACTATTTAAAAAATATTATCACAGATTATAATTAAATCCTTAAGGAATTCTAAACTTGTTTATTTACTCAGTGAGGAATTAAACTACGATATTTTTCCAGTTCAATATTAAATCTATTTTTCCTTTTCTTAAACCAGAGAGAGAATCTTTCATCCTTTAGAGCCGCTTTAAGCCACTCACTTGTTTTTAGCTCTATTTCGAAGCCATATTCTAGAGCGAAGCGAAAAGCTCTGTAGATCCTCGTTGGATCATCTATAAAACTATTAGAGTGAAAAGCTCTTATCAGACCCATTTTCATGTCAGATAAAGCCGAGGAATGATCTATAAGCTCAGCAAAATTTAATGGACCAAGTGAAATTAACAGCGAATTAATTGTAAAATCACGCCGTGAAATATCTTCTTTAATATTTGAGCTCAGAGTTACCTCTGGAAAAGCAGCAGGCTCAGGATAAGATTCAGTCCTTGCACTTGCAAATTCAAGATCATAAATATCAAGACCAGAGATTTTCACTTTTACTGTTTGAAAGGGTTTAAATTCTTCAATAATAATAAGTGTTCGTTTAGTTAAAAGTTTAAACCTCTCTTTTATTGAACTTATCCAAGGTAGAGCAGCGGTATTAATGAGTAGGTCAATATCATTACCTAGGGGTTCTGTAAGCATTAGTCTCTCTAGAGACCGCTGCACAACTCCATTTGCTGCCTTTTCGTCCCCCTCATGATCTTTAAGCAGAATTCGATAAACTAAATTACGTGGAACACCACCGACTATAAATAACTCGAAGCCCGAATCATAGGCTAGCTTTCCTAGCGTGGATAAGGAGTAAATTAAATCCTCTTGTAAATTTGCAAGCAGTCCCAAACTATTTACTAAGGCTCTTTTTATATCTCTCTACTTCCCACTGACGAATAGATAAATCTAATTTCTCAAAACTACCTATGGCATCTTGGATACCTGCCTGTACTATAGTTACAAGCATGTCCTGGAAAAGGAAATAAGCCAAATTATATTCATTCTGTTCTGGTAAAACAGTAGTTAATACAGGATTTCCCTTTTCAATTAGATAAGTTCTTAAAGGCTTAATATGATTCTTGATTAGAGAAGCATGATTTGATTCATTCTCTAGGTCTTTAAGAATTTCTAAATTAATTTTAGGATTAACTGTTTCGTAAGCAGGTTTCATAAAATAAATCTGCTCAAGAACTAGATTATTATTATCTTTAAAAAGTAATTCTAGATCAGAATGATGATTTACAGTTCCGATTCCTGCTATATGTACAGTGGAAACTATGCCATTTTTATTTAGTGATTCACCTTTAAGTTGGGCTCTGAATTTATTCGTCGCTTCTAAAGAATCAGCGTAAACCATGCTGTAGCGATGAACATAGGCTAAGTCAGAAAGCATAATATCTATTAAGGCAAGATTCGCTACTTTAGAGTCATTAAGCTCTTCCTGGTTCACGAAATCATTAAAACAAGCTTCAGCACCTTCTAGTAAAGCACTACTGTCTAAACCAATTAACTCAGCAGTGAACATGCCCACTGGGGAGAACATAGAAAATCTGCCACCAATTTCAGGATGGTTTTCTAAAACTGGCATATCTACATCAAATTTAGTCTTAATCTCTTTTTTAAACTCATGGAGAAAATTTTTCTTTCCTTCTCTCTCTGGCTCTGTGATTAATACTATAGATCTATAAAGATCTTTTAATTTCTCTGGTCTCTTGGCGATTTGGTAAGCAATAATACTGTAAAGATTTCTTCTAACTTCATCGGTGCCACCTGATTTAGAAATAATTACAAATAATGTTTTTTCAATATCGTCACCTAAGCTTTCTAGACGAGCTTGCATGGAGCTGCTATCTAAGTTATTTTGGATAAATATTTTTAGAGCAGATTCATCAAGCTTCGTAAATTCACGAAGACCGTTATCCAAAACTAAACTGTTAATTCCAGAACCACCCATCCCAACTATGACTAAGTTTTCATAACCTTGTCCTTTTAGCTTACTTGCTAAAGGCTTAGTTTTAAGGTCATTTAAACTCTTTAAGTAGTCAAAATTCAACCACTGAAAATATTCGAGCTTAGGAGTTTCAGCTTTAGCCTGAGCTAAAAGAATCTTGTGCAACTCTTTAAATTTAGCTTGGTATTTGTTTCTATAAGTAGAAATTTGATCTTTAAAAACTGTTTCGATCCCATCAATTAAGGTAACTGGTTTCGAACTTTTGAAGGACTCTAGATTTTGATCTATCAGTTGCATGGTTGATTATAATTGTAGATAATTTAAGTGAAATACTTCAAATAAATTAGCGAATATTTGTTCGAGTGGGGTTTATATAGCTTAGACAACCACCCCCCTTGGTTAAGGCAGCAGTTCAGAATCTTTGAGCTGCTGTCACTTTTTTTAAGAGCTTAAATATTCCTACATTAAAAAAATGATATTTTCACCTTAATTCTCCCTTAATTAAGCTAGTGCAAATTGCGGTCATGAAAAATTTTCCAGTAGAGTACGTAGTTGAAGAAATAGTGACGAGAGTTAACCAGAAAAGAGGTAAGCCATTATCCGAAGAGGAGTGTATCTCTATTAAGGATAAAATCGCAGCTTGGTCAAATCGTTATTCAAGAGATAATCACTTGTCAGAATCAGAGTTTGTTACTGGTTGGGAATTAGATAATGTACCAGAGCTAGCAGATATCGATCTTAAGTATGATGTTAGAAAAGCGTTATGGTTTATTAATCCACGAGAAAAATTAAGCAGGGATTTAGTGAGGTTTTTTCAGAAAAATAAATTTGGTGATTCTTTGCAAGAATTTAGAAAAGAAGAGATCTATGATTTGATAAGGAATGATTTATATCTGCTGGGTGATACCAAGGTATCTTTATTACCATCATCTATGGCGTCTGCTTTAGATGAAAACGGTAATTTAATAGTCTGTTTGGGTGCTAATCAGCAGAAATTTTTGGTGCATTTTAATGAAGAGCATCAGTCATTTGATCAAGTATTTAAATCTCCTCATTATAGTTATGAGCCTTTAAATTCAAATAAAATTCTACAGATTTTTTCAGATTTTGATCACACTATTAGATCTCTGCGTAGTACAGCGGTAGCTTTTGGTATTATTGAGAAATTCAAGGGAAACTTGAGCATAGGTGAAAACATCGATCTAGAACCATCTTTAACAGAGGAAGGTTATTTACTGATGGCGACTTATAGTACTAATAATGCTTTCTCGTTACATTTCACGAAAATCAATAGCGACGGAAGCACTGATTGGCAAAGTATCACAGCTAGTAGGTATGGAGATAAGTCTATTGAGACCAAATATCTAAGATTAGAAAAAAATGGGCAATATTATTTTAGAGGCTACCCATTAGTTTCTCTTCAAGAGGCTGTAGAAGTCTCAAGGATCCACTGAAAAATCATTTTTCATCACGGACGTGAATTTAAGTTTGAGCGACAGTAACGATATTAAGTTTTTTAATTCCAAGTCCTGAAGCTGCATCCAGGGCACCAACTAAGTATTTCTGCTTAGTCTCGGCGTCTGCCACAATGTTTAATGGTGCTTCCGTGTAGCTCGTATCCTGTCTTACAAGATTTAATTCAGCGGTTACCATTTCATTAACTTTTTCTGGAGCTATGGGGTCTGGACTGAGTTTTTTACCATTAATTGCTATTAAGCCATCTGCTGATATTTCTAAATTAATGACCTTTCCTTTTGTATCTGCATTAACACCATTCTTAGCTTGAGGTGGTGAAATTGACAGAGAGGTCTCATTAATCATAGGTGCGATAACAACCATGATTAAGAATAGTATTAAAAATACGTCAGTAAGAGGAGTTATATTGATTTCAGAGAAATCACTACCGCCGCTACCACCTGAAATGCCCATAGATTAATCTCCTATTTTAAAAAGTCTGGATATGATGAATCATCTATATCATCATTATCATATTGATTTTTAGAATAACTACTTGTTTTAGATCCACCAGCCAGAGCAGTTTCAAAGAAGTTAACTTCCATAAAGCTCATAAATAGAAGCTTTAAAAGCAGAAAATCATCTTCATATCTTTTAACAATATTATTGAAAATATTATTAAAAACTACTGCCACAATCGCAATTGCAAGACCATAACCTGTCGCAATTAGAGCGTTAGAGATTTCACCAACCATTTCAAGTGAGCCGCCACCGCCACCCAAACTCATTCTCCATAAGGCTTTGATAACCCCAGAAACGGTTCCAAAAAGACCGAGGAAAGGAGCGATAGCACCTACTGTACCGAGAACGGGAAGGTATTGTTGTAGTTTTCTGGTCACAATATTTACAGTAATATCATAAGCCTTACTGAAGTCCTCTTTTTGAACAGCAAGTAAACGTATTCCTTCTTCTGCGACTTCTCCAGTTATGCTTCTTGACTGTGTGGCAATATTGCGAGCACCCTCTAAGTCATTTTTTTCTAGTTGTGATTGAAGATTATTTAATAAAAAAGCGATATCACAGCTATTACGATTATAAAAGAAAGCTCGCTCTATCATTACAGCAATAACCAGTATGGATGCAAAGGTTATGGGAATGGAGGAGATCATATCTGCCTGAAAATAATCCCAGAAGGACTGTAAAAAATTAAACTGCGCTTCATCACCACCTTGGGTCAGACCAGCAGCTTCAGCAAGGCCTAAGCCCGCAGATTCTTGTGCATTAACTCTATTGATTAACATATTTTCCTAACTCCATTTTACCTAGTATCGTGACCTTTTGAATACGTTATAGTCGAAAGTAAATTCTATATCTATAGAAGGTGCAGAACCTACTGGTAATGGTGGAAATGCAGCAGCACTACGAACCGCACTAAGAGCAGCTTCATTAGCCAGTGTATCACCATTAGTCTGCATTAACCTTAAATTAGATAAAGATCCGTCTCTATTGATAGCAAAATGAACGACTATTCTTTTTGATTCAGAACCACGTGGGGGTTTCCAGCGCTGTTTAATCATTTCTTGAATTCTTGCCATATAAGGACCGAAAGCTATATCGGGAATAGAAGCTGTGCTTGGAGGTCTATCTCCATAAGGGTTTTTATTAGGGTTACCTAAACCATCACTGCCAAAGTTTACATCAATATTGTCTGGAGTTTTAATATTCCCCAGCCGGTCAATTAAATCTTGACCACTAAAACCGCCTGGTCCAGCTATCTGACTGGCATCTTTTGGGGCACCAACATTTGAGCCAGCTCCAGAACCACGCCCTCCTCCGATACCACCGCCAGAGCCACGTGAATAACCATAATTCTTAGGGACAGGTAGCCCATCTGAACTTTCTCCAGAAAAGCTTCCTGAGGATTTGGCCATACTTGGCTTAAAGTCGGATCCAGGTCGAGTTGGCGAGGCAGTATCGGTTTTAATATCTTTAGGGGCTAATTTATTATCGTTATTTTGGGAGCGGGCTTTAGGAGCGAGAGCAGGGGGCTCTGTAGAATCACTATTAGCTGAACCACCTGAAAGTCCTTTAGGCTTCGGCATAGGATTAGGATTAGGCTTCGGCTTCGGGGTTTCGGCTTGGGACTTAGGCTTACTTGGATCTCCAGCTTTTACTAGCTTTTTAGGCTCCTGTGGCTTACCAGGGCTTTTATTTACAGGCTTTATGGGCTTATTCGGATCATTCTTTCCTTGATCTATGGAAGGTCTTTCAGATTTTTTCGGTGTTTCTGGTGGCGGCTTCTGTTTAGTTGGCTCTTGAGTAGTAATGAATTCTATAGTATTAACTTTTACTTTAGGCTTAGGTGTGTAAGCCAAGAATATAGTTACGAACAGGATTAATAAAAACAATAAATGTAATGCATAAGAGACTGCATAAGATTCTTTAAAATGATTTTTAGAGCGACTGTTTTTATCTTTAATAGAATCATTTACAGCGTAAAGAATAAAAGCTGTGTTACTGGAGATGACGAGAATGCTTACGGGACTAGGAAATTTAAAGCCTTGAACGAAACTATAAGAAAGCTTTAAATCCATAAAGCCGATACGGTCTAATATTCCACTAATCTGATCTAGGCTTTCTGGACTGAGTTGACTTACAAGAACAGTAAAGCCAATAACAGAAAGACTTATAGCTGAAGTAATCGCATAAAGATAAATTTTGTTAGATAATAGGTGTGGTAAGCCTGTTTCAGTAGCACCATCTGCCGAATCGATCTCGCTAAGTATATCTTCAATAAGTTTAGGCGGCGATAACTTGGTCATCTATGTATGTTTTAGCAGCCTTTTCTGCAAGAGTACGAATATCTAGTATATACTTCTGTCTCTCATCTTTACTTATAGCGCTTCTTGCGTCAAGTAAATTAAATGTGTGTGAGCATTTAAGTACATAATCATAAGCTGGTATAGCAAGTTTTCTTTCTAAACAAGTCTCTGCTTCCGATTTATAAATCTCATAAAGTGAGAAAAGGTTTTTAACATTAGAAACTTCAAAATTATAAGTACTCTGCTCGACCTCATTACGATGATAAATATCACCATAAAGAATTTTATTACCATTATCTTCAAGCCAAACCAAGTCAAATACAGAGTCTACGCCTTGAATATACATAGCTAGCCTTTCAATACCATAAGTAAGCTCCACCGCTACTGGCTTTACTTCTATGCCACCAGCTTGCTGAAAATAAGTAAACTGCGTCACTTCCATGCCATTTAGCCAGACTTCCCAGCCACAGCCCCAAGCTCCAAGTGTGGGACTTTCCCAATTGTCTTCTACGAAACGAATATCATTTTCAATAGGATTTATGCCAAGTGCTTTTAAACTCTCTATGTAAAGATCTTGAGTGCATTTAGGATTGGGTTGAAGAATGACTTGGTACTGAAAATAATGCTGCAATCTATTAGGGTTTTCACCATACCTGCCATCCGTAGGTCTTCTACAGGGCTCTATACAAGCCATTTTCCAAGGCTTATTATCTAGGACTCTTAAGAAAGTAGCTGGATTCATGGTGCTAGCACCTTTCTCTGTATCATATGGTTGCATGATGATACAGCCCTGATCAGACCAGAATTTATTTAATCTAAAAAGAATTTCTTGGAACGATAAGTTCATGGGATGTTTATGATTCTAACTTATTTAAGACTCTTTAAATTTATCAGCTAACTCTTTTTTAAGTTCTTTAAACTCTTGAATTAATTTAGGTAATCTCGCAAAAGCTTTCTGTCTACTCATGTACTCGCCGTAAGGTATAGCTGGTATGCCCATTACTGGAAGATAAGGGTCTAAATCACCGTGAACACCACTCATGGCTCCCACTACTACGTCATTACCGACTTTAATGCCATCAGCAAGACCACAAGCTCCTGCGACTACGACTCTATCTGAGATTTCCGTACTACCAGCTATTCCTACTTGTGATACTATCAGACAGTCTTTTCCGATATATACATTGTGGGCAATTTGACACTGATTATCTATCTTAGTACCCTCGCCAATAAAAGTCTCTCCAATAGTGCCTCTATCAATGGTAGTACAAGCACCTATTTCTACATCATTGTCAATGACAAGACCGCCAAGAGATTCAATCTTTTCTTGAATTTGCCTGCCCATGTTGAAATTAAAATCTCTACTTTGAAGTTTTTCGACGTTACTCGGCTCTGCTGTAACAAAGCTATAGCCATCAGAACCTAAAACACTGTTAGCATGAATGGTTACACGATTAGCAATTTTGGTATTTTCATAAATAACTACACCAGGATAAATTATGCAGTCTTCACCAATAGAAACATTATTAGCGATGCTTACTCTGTCATAAATTAAAGTATTCTTACCGATAGAAACCTTCTCCCCAATTGCAGAAAAAGCACCAACGCTAACCCCTTTACTTAATTGAGCTGATTTTGCGATCTGAGATAAGTCACTTATCTCAGATTTATTTTTAGAAGATCTAGTATCAAAAAGCTTAATAATTTGCTGGAGGCTAAATCTTGGTCTTGCTGTAAGGATAAAATTTTTATCTTCATTTTCTTCTATATATTTTTTACAAGATTCGTCCAAGACAAGTGATTCTGAAATTAAAAGATTATTAGCTTTGCTCTCTTTCATCATCTTTAAAGCTTGGCTTGGCACATCGGAAAATATTAAAGCAAGTTCAGATGGAATAGCAATTATCGGGTGTTTCGCTAAGGCACTAACAACTGCGTCTAAGTCACCGACTAGTTCACCATTACATTTTTCTGCTATATGAGTAATCTTAATAGGCATGGAATCTTACTTCAAAGCTTCAAGCTGCTTTAAAAAAGAGTCTGTAATATCAGCACCTTCTTCAAACGTATAAGCTTTATTTAAAATTAAATCATATTTTTCAGATTTAGCGAATTTATCTAGAGTCATTGTCATTCTAGTATTCATCGTTAGATTATAATTTTTCTTTTTTTCTTCAAGCTCCAAAAATCCTTTATCTACCGAGGCTTGAATCTCCTGCTTCTTCTTGTTGAAGTCTAATTCTGCTTTATTATCCTTGGAATCTAATTCAGCCGTTAGTTTATCTAACTCTTGATTAGCAATAATTAGAAGCTTTTTTAGAGCTATTTCTTTAATTTCGATATCCTCAGACGCTTGATTTATGTAGGAATATTCAGAAAATATTCTTTCCATATCCACTACTGCAAACTTAAGTAATTTCTTTGAAGATTCCGCAGCAGAAACTACAGAATGTGAAAAAAATAAAATAAAAAACGAGCAAAGGCTGAAAAAATTACGATTAAAAATCATGGCTTCTGTGTCTCTAACTCTTTAAGAACTTCAGCTGTTATATCAGTTCCACCGCTTAAAACAGCTTCTTTTAAAAGTACTAATTCTATTTTATTTTTTTTTCTAATCTTTTCAATAGCAGCTTTTACATTAGTTTCTACTTCTTTACTCTTAGCAGCAGAATCAGATTCTAATTTTTTAGCGCTTGGCTCTAATTCAGTTCTGATCTGTTCGGTTAAAAGCTGAATCTCAGTCTCCGTTTTATTAGCTTTGCGGGCAGCTTCTAATTGAGCTCTTTTTTCTTGAAACTTTTTATTTAAAGCGGCTTCTTCTTTAACTATCTCTGCGAGAACGGCTTTCGCTCTAGAATATTTTTCTAAAATTTCTTTACTATCGACAACGCCTATTAAAATGCTCTTTTCTTCAGCACTAACCGTAAGGCAAATAGAGCAAGATAATGCACACAATACTAGAACTAATTGAAGTCTGGACTTTAACATTAGCTATTATTATAGCCAAAGAATTGTTAAAATGTTCTTAGTGAGACCTTTAAAAACTATTTTAGTAGCTATACTGGCTTCCCTGACTTTAGTTTCCTGTTCAGGATCTAATAAGGGAGATCTACTTGGCTCTAATGCTCAAGTAACTATTTATTACACTAAAGCTAGTGATGATTTGGGCGTAGTACTGATTCCAGTACTTAGAGCGATTGATAAAAAATCTGGAGCTTATGAAACTGCGCTTAAGGAATTATTCTTAGGACCTACTTTAGATGAGAGAGAAAGATTAAAATTAAACACTGAAATCCCAGAAGGAGTGAGGTTAATCAAGATTAAAGAAACCCCTAATCAAGTAGAGATTGACATTAGTAGTCAATTTATGAAGGGTGGTGGCTCTGAAACTATGCAAGTAAGATTTAGACAGCTTAGGGAAACGGCTCTTAATTTAGCTAAGGGCAGACCAGTTTATCTTTATATAGATGGAGTTAAAGCTACTACCATTGGTGGAGAAGGCTTAGAAGTTCCTCAGCCACTAGGTTCTAGTTTACAGTAAACTTTGATAATAAAAGATTTAGCAGCCCTAGAAAGATTTTCGAAAAACTTTGCAGAGTTTTTAAAATCATCTCTAGAGGATGATAAAAACGCAGAAGTTGGAGTTTCGCACGGATCTCCTCAAGATGGGCGTGTAGCCAAACGAACAAGTTCAAGGCTGAGGAGGACGAATGACCGCAGTGTACTCAAGGTACATGAGGATCATGAGGACGACGAAAACGCAGAAATTGGAGTTTCGCTACACGCCCAAGATATATTTCTGTTATTTAAGGGGGGCTTAGCTACTGGAAAGACGACTACTATCTCTATGCTTATAAAAGCATTAGGTGTGATTAGTGAAAGCTCCAGCCCAACCTTTATGGGAATGCATGAATATTCTTTTGCCTTGCAGACAGGAGACTCATCAGGCTTTATAAACGAGTCTTGTAAAAATATACAGCTTTATCATTTAGATCTATATCAGAAGAATATTGACTTAGATTCAGTTCTAGAGCTCATGGATTCAGATTCACCACAAATATGGATGATAGAGTGGTCAGAAAAATTAGATCAAGAAATATTAGATTACCTGTATCTGAAGCATCCTTATATAAAGACTTTTGATGTAGAACTGAAAATCCTTGAAAATGATATGAGAAATTTAAGCATTAGAGAGACTTTCAAGAATTTTGGTGATTCTAATGAAAAAGAGGTTAACAAAAATATAGAAGATGAAGTCCTGAAGTGGTCTGAGCAGGAATTAAATCAATAGTGGATATAGGAACCATTAATTTGAAGCTTAAAGACTATGATGATAGAATCATGGCACAGTTAGAGCCAATTCTAGAGGAAATGGCAAAAAAATCTAAAGCATTAGCTTCTAATTTGAAATCTTGTTTTACGGATATAGCTCAAAGTGATAGATATCTTAGAGCTTTTAATGGTGAGCCTGTCGGTGTTCAAGAAAAAGATTTTACAGAAGAAGAGTTTAATATTTTTCGTAAGTACGTTCGCCTACTGCGTTCTTGCACGATAATGTGTGGTAATGAGTTATCAGCTAGTTATAAAAAACTTTTTATTGATTTCTTTATGGGCGAGAGATTAACTAAGGCTAAGCTGTTATAATCCTTACATATGTATCAGTATCTTAAAGGCACCTTAATAGAAAAAGATTTAATTCATAAAACTTTAGTCGTCGAACAGGGTGGCATGGCTTATTTGATTCATACTAATCTACGGACTATGAATCATTTAGAGGTAAATTCTAATGTCAAAGTTTTTTTAAAAGCCATTATTAAAGAGGAAGAGATTAAGCTATTTGGCTTTGTGGATAAAGCGAATAAAGAGATGTATGAGCATTTACAATCCGTTTCTGGAGTGGGTCCTAAATCTGCTATGAATATTTTAGATGCGCTTGATATTCAGGATATTATCTCTGCTGTTCTTAATGATAAGCCTAAGCTATTAAGTGCAGCTCAGGGGATAGGCTTAAAAACGGCTCAGCGAATAGTTCTTGAATTAAACACTAAGCTACATAAATTTAATGTTCATCATCAAGTTCATGCTCAAGCAGAGGAAGGTGCTTATCAGTGTGCAGATGAAGTTACGGGCATACTTGTGAATCTAGGTTTCAGTGAGATAGAGGCTTATAATAAAATTAGATTAGCTAAAGCTTCTCACATAGAAGATTCTAGTGAGCTTTTAGTTAGGTTTTGTTTGCAGAGTTCTTAAGGAAGTGATGAAAATGGAGTTGAGGAGCGGTCTTAATTGCTATATTTCTTAACTATAGCCACGGTATTATGCCCACCAAAGCCCAAAGCCTGTACCATAGCGTAATCTACATTTCTATCTCTAGCTACATTAGGCACATAGTCTAAATCACAATCTGGATCAGCTTCTTTGTAGTTAATAGTAGGAGGAATTTTACTGTGAATAGTCGCCAGCGTTGCAGCAGCTAGTCCTACAGGACCAGCTGCACCGATTAAATGACCAGTCATAGACTTAGTGCTAGATACACAGAGTTTATAAGCATGATCCCCAAAAACTTTCTTAATTCCTTTAGTCTCTCTCGCGTCATTTAAAGGCGTGCTAGTACCATGAGCATGAATATAATCTATAGCCTCACGGTTATTTTCAAGACCAGCTGTTTTTAAAGCTGTTTCTATTGCTAAAGCACCACCACTGCCATCTTCAGAAGGTGCAGTAATATGATAAGCATCACAGCTACCGCCAGCACCTACTAATTCACCATAAATTTTCGCACCACGTTTTTTCGCTAATTCGAGTTCTTCTAATACGAACATAGTAGAACCCTCACTCATAACGAAGCCGTCACGGCGTTTATCAAATGGGCAGCTAGCTTCAGTAGTCTCAGCATCTCTTCGAGAGAGAGCTGTCATATTATAGAAAGATGAAATGGCTAGTGGATTTAAGCAAGCTTCTGAACCCCCTGCGATAACCGCATCAGCCTGATTAGTTTTAATATGCCAGTAAGCATCTACGATACTATCTAAACCAGAAGCGCATGCTGTAGAATCAGCCTTAGCTCTACCTTTGTAACCCCAAAGAATACCGATGTGACCTGCAGCAGCGTTCGGCATAAGCCTAATAATAGATCTTAAGCCTACAGCTTTAATGCCTCTTTCGTAAAGGGTTATAACATCGTCACAGGTAGTGGAAATACCGCCGATACCAGTGCCAACGAAAGTAGCTATTCTAAACGGATCTACACCATATTTAGCGAATTCATCTATAGTCGCATTAGAATCTTCTATCGCAAGCTTCGCTGCAACTACAGCGAATTGAGCTACTCTATCCATGTCTTTATTAAAAGATCTAACTTTTTTAGGATCATCCCAGTATTTAGTAATGTCGAAATTTTTAACCTGTCCGCCGATTTTCACGGGAAGCTTAAACTTAGATTCCTCGTAACCTTCTATCAAGGAAATGCCTGATTTTCCTGATATCATGGAGTTCCAGAAATCATCTAAACCTATACCCACTGGGGTTACAGGTCCAATACCAGTAATAACGACTCTTCTGTCCATATTGTATATATAATAGCTCTTGATATGTATCAAAGAAATCTCTTTTATACTTGCTTAATAATCCTTTTTTTCTCCATTCCTGTATGGGTGGATCTTTATTCTAAAAGGCTTATGGAGCCTAAGCTTTCGGGAAACGCTGGAACTGACGCCGTTGTCATTAAATTCTGGCAGTATTGGGCGGGAGAAGAAAAAGAGGCCTTAGCTAAATTAATTCAGAAATTTAATCAAGAAAAGCATGGTTTTACAGTGGAAATGCAAAGCATTTCTTTACCTCGTAAGAAAGTAATGATGGCGATAACGGCAAACGTTCCACCAGATTTAGTTCTCTTAGATGGTGATATGGTAATGGATTTTGCTTTAAGGAATGCTTTGCTGCCTCTTGAAAAGATATCAGTGGAAGATGGGTTTTATAAAAATACTACTAAAACAATTTTACCTAATTATTTAGAAATGCTCTTCATTAAAGGGTCTCAGGTCGCTTTACCCGTAATGCCTACGGCAGAAGCTTTGCATATAAATAAAACTCTTTTAAATAAATATAATCTGAAAAGTCCAGAGTCTTTAGAGGACTTAATTTACGTCTCAGATAGCATAATTAAGAAAAGTAATTTTAATGAGTTCGGCTGGTTGCCGACTTGGCCGATATGGTCGGGAAGGTTTATAGTAACGGCCTTTGGTGGGAAGTGGGCGGAAAGATCTACTAGTCCAAATAACAAAGAGGCTGATGTAAAAAGCGCATCAAAACAGGGAACTGCGCCTAAGTCTCAAAAAATATATGATTATAAAATTACGGCGAATACTCCAGAAAACATTAAAGCCTGGGAGTGGGTTCTAGAGAACTTTATAAAAAAAATTCCTCAAGAAAAGCTTCAGGGCTTTATAGAAGGAAATATTTCCTATCAGAGTCCAGATAATCCTTTCTACGCTGGGCAAGTAGTATTAGAGACTAGCGGTGTCTGGGAATATGGCTTCACTAAAAAGTTCTCACCGAAGTATCAGATAGAAGTGAAAGCGTTTCCTAGCTTCAATTCCCAAGGGATTAATTCACAGAGTACTGCTCCAAGGCTGAATAGGGCAAATAATTATGCAGCACCGACTGAAATAGCAGTAGATGCCTTAGCCATTCCTAAAGGTGCTAAAAATCCTGATAAAGCATTATATTTTATGCTGTGGTTACTGAAAAAAGAAAATATTAATTACCTAGCCCTTTCACAGAGCAAGTTTCCGCCACTTAAGCTCAGTGAATCTGAGAAGAGGGAGTTTATTAAAAAACATCCGAATCCATATATAGAAGTCTTTATGGATTTAGCAGAGAGCTCAAATGCGGTCTACTTCCCGCATCTAAGTTTTTCTAAAGAATATAAACGTGAAATTAAAAAAGCCTTTGATAAGGTTTTACGTTTAGAAATGAGTCCTAAAGAGGCTTTAGATGATTTGCAGAAGAGGATGCTAATCGTGCAGAGAAGAAGTGTTTATTGAGCTTGGAGCCTAGCGTTGATACAGAAATTTATTATTTTTTTGACCAAGTCATTTGCATTTTTGATTTTCACTTTAGACTTGAATTTTTCTATGCCAATTTCGGAGATGATTTTGGCGAAAATCTCATCTGCGAATGAAGAATTCATCACTTGAATATCCTTAAGATCAATAATAATGCTATTACCTTTACAAATCTCCACTGATATACGCTCTCTGATTGGTTGGGAGATACTCCTTAAGCCAGCTCCAGTGCCAAGCTCTTCTTTGATATTAATTATTTTTGCTTCAGGTGAGATAAATATACATTGATCATTCATTTGTGTATTACCCATTTAATATTATAGATTAGTTAACGCAATATCAACTGATCAATAATCATCTTCTCCATCAAATAAATACTCAGGTGTGTGTAGACCACCATTTTTTTGTTAAAAGCTTGTTCATAACTGTTATCTATATCATTACCTATCCTTAGAATAGCGATAGTACCTTCCCATAATCTATTTCTTAGTGGCTTCACTGTATACTCTTTAGAATTAACTAGTGCATATTTTTGATCTGAATATATTATTAAGTGACTATTGAGTGATTGACTGTTTAAAATCATTTGACTCGTAGTGTATAAACCATTACCACAACCAGGACTATTAATTCCTTTCACACCCTGCTTTAAAGCCTCTTCAATAGAATCACCTAAACTCTTCTCTATGCCAATCCCATTATCGGTGATACAAAGTTCAATAAAATTGCTTTTTTATAATTTTGACCAAGGGAACAAAACATTTATCTACTTGGGAGTGTACGCGAGCGTTGTACCAAACTGCAAAAATAATTAGATAATAAATACCCCAAGAAATAAAAAATGTGTCTAAATATAGATAGATGCACCGATACGAAGATTATGATTTTGAGTCTCTTTACAAGAAGGAGAGGGATGGGATTAAGAAGACCCGTTACTTAGCTTTAATGAATTTAAAAGAAGGTTACGGAAAGCCATTTGTAGCAAAGTTTTTAAAGAAGAAACTACAAACCGTAATCAATTGGGAGAATCGATTTTTCAAGAACGGCTTAGTAGGATTGGATGACGAAGCTGGAAGAGGAAGGAAATCAAAACTAGCGAAAGAAGACGAAGCAGC
>JAGWWP010000080.1 GCA_018970325.1 Cyanobacteria bacterium REEB446
ATCCTCATGTAAGCTTGATAAATCAAGCTTGTATTTCCGCTTGCTCGCATATGACATCAATGTCGCATGCTCGGCATCGCTGGAAATTACCCGTACACTGCGGTCATTCGTCCTCCTCAGCCTTGAACTTGCACGTTCAGCAATAGTGTCAACCTGAAAGCACTGCTGCCGAACTCCAATTTCTGCACTTTTGGCAGTAGTGTCACTAAAGTCTACGTAAAACACCTTTTACAACTCCTTGTATGTCAAGAGTATCCGTAGGATCTAAATAGATAGGCTCCATATAAGGATTTTCTGGTTTTAACATAATTCTGCCATCTTTCTGTTTATAAAATCTTTTTAAAGTACTGGACTCTCTATTAATTAAAGCGACTACTATTTCACCATTATTTGCAACTTTTCGAGGTTCAATTAAAACAACATCACCATCATTAATAAAAGCGTCTATCATGCTTTCACCTTTAACCTTCAAGGCATAGCAACCAAGAGGAAAAAAAGAATCTAGTTCTAGATACTCTTCTGCTTGATTAGTGATCTCCAAAGGTAAGCCAGCAGTGATTTGGCCAAGAATAGGAATGGCTTCCCTCTGAACTTCGAATTCATTATCTCTGTACATTTTCCCATTCGATGCTCGTGAAAAACTGTTATTAGTGACTGCATTATGAACATGGTCAAATTTATGAATAGTCTGAGAATCAGTCTCTGTGGAGAATTTATCCCTGCAATAATTATAAGAATCATCATCAATGATGCGAATAGATCTAGCAGAACCCTGATTCCAAGTAATAATATTTTTTTTCTTCAAAGCAGAAATATGGTACTGAAGAGTACCTTTAGTGATACCCATTTGGGCAGCTATCTCATCCAAGGTAGGAGGGAAATGCTCTTGCAGAGTAAGTTTAAATATAGTTTCAGCGGTTTCTTTTTGCTTCGGTGATAAGATTTCGAGGCTCATACAAATATAATATCACACATCCGTAAGTGCTTCTAGTTTTTGTCATTCGTCCTCCTCTGCCTTGAACTTTAATGTTCTTAATGAAAATTATGAACACTCTAAAACCTTTATGAATAACAAGAATAAAGAGGTGCAAAAAAAGAATTTTAAAAAATTCAAGGCCATTAATGCACTAATAAGTAATCTTAAAAACTTCTTAAGAGGCACGCACCATGATGTCTCTGATAAATATCTCAATAAATATTTTGCCGAATTTCAATATCGCTTCAATAGAAGGTTTGATCTGAGAGCAATTTTAGATCGCTTCCTCTATGTCTCCGTTAACTATTTCAAACCTCTTACTTTAAATAAAATTAAATTAGGGGCGGCTTAATGGGTAATCAGGAAAATAAATGGCTCACCTATCTGTGAAGCTCTGCCATTTTTTTAGCGTGATTCGTTACAAAAAGCATGTTTAAAAATTAGCACAAATTCACCTTGGATTTTACCAGTGGGAAATTTGTCTTGAAGCCATGTGATTGCATTGATAGGAGTGCCAAGGAAAAAATCCTCGTGGAGCTTGGTCATTTCACGTGCGATAAAAACAAGTAGAGTATTTTCAGGATGTGATTTTTCTTGATCTGCTGCTGTCTCGGGCTCAGCGTTAAAAAGTTTTTCTAAATCTTCTAGCGTATCTATCACTCGGTGAGGGCTTTCAAAGAAAACTATAGGTCTTTCTTCATTTAAGAGTCTCTTTAGCACTCTACGACGCTGTTTCCCACCATGTGGCAAAAAGCCTTCAAAGACGAAACGAGAAGTGTCTAATGGGCAGACACTAAGTGCTGAGGTTAAAGATGAAATGCCGCCGATCGGGATTACGTGCGGTGTCCGATTCTCATGAATAAAACTCTCTTCAGATAAGCCCCAAAGCTCCTGAAGTATAAGCGAGCCGGGATCTGAGATAAGTGGCGTCCCCGCATCTGAGATAAGAACTATATTTTCCCCTTCTGCCAAAGAGGATTTTATTTCGGCTATGCGCCTAAATTCATTTTCTTTATTACAGCTAATAAGCTTTTTACCAGTAATTTCGAAATGATTTAAAAGCTTTATACTGACGCGCGTATCTTCACTGTAAATTAAATCCGCCTCTCGAAGATGCCTTAAAGCACGCAGGGTTATGTCTTCTAAATTCCCGATAGGAGTCGCAATTAAATATAGAGGCATAAATAGAAGTTTAGCTTTTAGAGGTTAGTTTAAGGCTTCATTTTTGTGATTAAGAAATTGAATGTTAAATTATTATCATAAAACTCTAAATAAGATTATATTTTTTCTCTGAAAAATATCCAACCTTATTGTCTAAATCTGTGCCTGATTCAACTGCTTTTATTAAAGAATGTCCTACAACTGCAACCTCGCCAATCTCTATTTTTTCCTCTGTTTGTGGTGCTATTATCGGCTTAAGATTTATATTTTTGGAAATAAATGCAAGTGGGTTAATCATAATCTCAGTGAATCATTAAATATATAAAGCTGAAAACTATATATATTTATTTGATTACCGAGCAAGCCGCCCAAGATTTCGTGTTTAAACCATTCTAGAATTGAATTCTTTGTTTACATTTTGTTTATGCATTCTATAATCAGGCAGAATAAGGGTTTAAGTCTTTTTATGGCGGCTTGCTAGGTAATCAGATA
>JAGWWP010000046.1 GCA_018970325.1 Cyanobacteria bacterium REEB446
CTGGTCTTAGAAGTATACTCAGGCAAGATCCAGATATCATAATGATCGGTGAAATTCGTGATAAAGAGACGGCTGAGATTGCGATTCAGGCTTCTCTTACTGGTCACTTGGTTTTAAGTACCCTGCATACAAATGATGCACCGAGCAGTATTAATAGGCTTATTGATATGGGAGTCGAATCCTATTTAGTCGCTAGTGCTTTGGTGGGTGTAGTGGCGCAGAGATTGGTTAGGCTGATCTGTGAACACTGTTCTTATGAATATCAGCCGACTTTAAGTGAGCTTACTTATTTAGGGCTTGAAGCTAGGGCTGGAGAGATTAGCTTTGCTAAGGGTAGGGGTTGTCAAAAATGTAATAATACAGGATACTCAGGAAGAGAAGGGATTTTCGAAATGATGCCTGTCGTGAATAAGATGAAATCTCTTATCCATAATAAGGCTGATTTAGAAGATTATAAGGCTGTTATGGCTGAAAATAAAATGAAAACCCTTTTCGATTCTGCTCGTGATAAGGTGCTATCTCATAAAACTACTTTGGAAGAGTTTTTAAGAGTGGTTCCTAGAGAGCAATAATACGCAACGATGATAGATGATGATTTCAGTGCTGAAAAGCCATCAGCTTTTGATGACTCAAAAGCGAGAACTTGGCCGCCTGAAGAGTCCTATTATTCTCCAGAGTCATTAGGAGAAGAGACTAATTATAATGAGAATTTTAATGATTCAGGCGAAGATGATGAATCCTCTCCTGAAAGCCTGATTCGCAGTCCTGAAGAAGAGGCTGAGCTTCAGGAAAAAGTACTTAAGCTTTTAGAGCAGCAGAGCGATGATATGTTCTCTAGCATAGAATTTTTTCTGTCGGATGTTGATACTTATAAGAATAAAGATTCTTCAAGCGAAGCTCAGCCAGTAGAAAAGGCTCCTATCCCTTTAGAGTCTCTGTTTGATGAACCTGCTGTAGGTTTAGATAAAAATTCTTCAAAGACTAGTTCTTTTGATGATTTCCCTACCACTTTAAATGAGAATGGTATTCATGACGCGAATAATGATTTGCAGACTTTATTTGGGCAGGATTTTATAGAGGAAGACGCGAGGCTTTCTTCTTCTAAGGCTTTTGATCCGAGCTTGATGTTTGAAGAGCCAGAACTGTCTCTTGATGATCATTTTAAAGTAGAGCCGCCTCCTTTTAGGTCATCCCCTGAACCAGCTTTTGATGAGCCAGTAGCTCCACCGCCACGCCGGTCCTATGGAAATAAGGTCTATAAAGCTTTTTCCTATTCAGATCGTGATGCTGCCATAATAAAAAATGAATCTGAGATTGGTACGCCGATTATTGCTCTAGTGGTCGCTATACTCTTGTTTATTGGTTATACCGTCTATCAGAAGATGAATGAGCGTTATGATACTAAGACCTCTTCTAGAAGAGATTCACGAAGACCTAAATCTAAAAAAATAGATAATCTATTTGATTTTTCAGATAAAAGACCTGTTTGGTCAGCGATTAAGATTAAGTCTAATAGTGCTAAGCAGGAGAGAGAGTTTATAAAAACTTCTAGAGATACGGCGGGTAGGGATAATCCCTTTATACTGCCAGATTCCGTTCTGAAGGCGATAGCTAGTGGTAAAGCTCGTGGTACTGGGCTTGCAGAGAAGACTGTACGTTCTTCTAAGAAAGCTTACAGAGCTCTAATGATAGGAGTTATACAGAGTGACGGTGAGACTATCGCTTTGATTAATTTAAAAGAGGCTGTTTTTGAAGTCGGTGATAATTTAACTCGCTCTAAAGTTTTAAAAGCTGCTATTAGAGCTATGGAGAAGGCATTAGATAATACTATTGAAGTTTCTGTTGGTGACTATATTGCGAATTGGGAGCTTATAGAAATTCATAATCCAGCTTCTAATGATCTAGGTGAACCGTTTATAAGACTTAAGCGTGGTGATGAATTTAAGATATTGAATATGGGTAAGGCGGAAGAGCTAGGTATATTTGATGAAAATAATCTTATTGATGATTTAACTGGTTTTGAGAATGATTTTTGAAAATTCAAAACATTAAGTTTTCTTAAAGTATCTCTAAAATGCTAAAATCAGGCTATGTCTTCAGAGTTGATGCATGGTTTAAGAAGAATTGAAGATGTTTTCCATTCTTCATTAGTTGAGTTTAATATGTGCAGAGCAGAGCTGTATGAAGAAGCTCTGAGAAATCGTGAGGCTCGGCTCTCTGATTCAGGCGCTTTGATAGTTTATACAGGTAAGCATACTGGCAGATCTGCTAACGATAAATTTATTGTGCGAGATTCAGATACTGACTCGATTATAGATTGGGGGGAGATTAATAGACCCTTTGATGAAGATGATTATTTCGAATTGCGTGATAAGTTTTTTGATTATATTGAAAAGATGCAGAAAATAGAGAATAAGAAACTCTATGTCCAAGATTGCTTTGCTGGAGCTGATCGTGAACATTCTATTAAGGTAAGAGTGGTTACTGAATATGCTTGGCATAGTTTTTTCGCTACGAATATGCTCGAATCGATTAACTCACGCTCGGCGATATTTGCTGAGAAGAGAGGAGTTATTGATAGAAAGAATTTTGAGCCAGAATACCGTATCATCTCTGTCCCTAGCTTCAAAGCAGATCCAGAATTAGATAAAACGCGTTCTGGGACTTTTGTTCTGGTAAATTTTAAACATAAAGAGGTTTTAATCGCTGGTACTGCTTATGCTGGTGAAATTAAGAAATCAGTTTTCTCACTTCTGAATTATCTTCTACCGCAGTCTGGGATTATGCCTATGCACTGCTCTGCTAATGCAGATAAAGATGGGAAAGATGTCGCTATATTTTTTGGATTATCTGGGACCGGGAAAACCACTCTATCAGCAGAACCTGGGCGTTTACTTATAGGTGACGATGAACATGGCTGGAGTGAGAATGGTGTGTTTAATTTTGAGTCTGGCTGTTATGCTAAATCTATCGGTCTTTCTAAGGATACTGAACCTGAGATCTATGCTGCTAGTCGTAGATTCGGCGCTACTGCCGAGAATGTTCGGATTAAAGAGGATAAAAGCTTAGATTATTTCGATAAAACCCTTACTGAAAACGGTAGAATATCTTATCCTTTAGATTTTATTCCTAATGCAGTAGTTCTAAATGACGATGGTACTGGTTTTGATAGATTTATTAAAGAGCAGCCTAGTAATGTAATAATGCTCTGCTGTGATGCCTTCGGTGTTTTACCTGCGGTTTCTAAGCTAAGCCCAGAGCAGGCTAAAGAGTATTTTCTTTTAGGCTATACTGCTAAAGTCGCTGGTACAGAGCAAGGAATTAAAGAGCCGACAGCTGCCTTTAGTCCTTGTTTTGGAGCACCTTTTATGCCCCTTAAACCTAATGTTTATGGAGATTTACTCGCGAAGAAAATTAAAGAGAATAAAGTAAACTGCTGGTTACTGAATACTGGCTGGGCTGGTGGCTCTTATGGCAGAGGTTCTCGCATGTCGATTAAACTTACTAGGTCTATAGTTTCTAAAATACATTCTGGTGAACTCGCTCAAGAACAGTGTGCTAAGCATTCTGTCTTTGATTTAGATATACCCGTAAGTATAAAAATGCCAGAAACCAGTTGGGCAGATAAAGAGGATTATGATACTGTAGCTAAAAAACTTAAGTCAATGTTTGATGAGCAGAGAGTGAAAATTTTTGGCGATAAAGTTAAAGTCGGATAAAGTTATGGATAAAGAAAATTTAAAATCTTGCTTAACTGCTCTTCAGTATAAAGTGACTCAGGAGAATGGTACAGAGAGACCCTTCGAGAATGCTTACTGGGATAACAAACATCGTGGTATTTACGTAGACATAGTCTCTGGTGAACCCTTATTTAGCTCTGATGCTAAATTCGACTCTGGGACTGGCTGGCCGTCTTTCTTTAAACCATTAGTTCAGGAGAATGTTACTGAACACGAGGACTTGAATCATGGTATGCGCCGTGTAGAGGTTAGATCTAAGCAGGGTGATTCTCATTTAGGGCATTTATTTACAGATGGTCCTAAGCCTACTGGTCTTAGATACTGCATAAACTCAGCGTCTTTAAAATTTATCCCTTATGAAGAGATGGATGCTGCTGGCTATGCAGATTATAAACAGTTCTGTTAGAAAGCGCAGAAGATGCACTTATACATTAATCTCAGACAGGTTTTTAACTGTTTAGTAGCTCTTCTAAATAATCAATATTTTTAAAGCTAATGAAATAGATTTTCCGGTCTTTATGAAAGATTTCTGGCTTACGCAGAGATGATTTGACTTCTTTTAAAACTCACTAATTAAGTGATACCAAATTTTTTAGAATTCTATGTAGTGGGTATAGAATTCTAATTTTTTTAGGATTCTGTAGCGTTGTGCGAGAATTCTAAAAAATAAAGTTTTGTAATAATATGGTGCAATTATAGGAATATAAGCCAGAAGACTGCTTAGAGCAATAGGTCACAGAATATAATTTAAAAATGGAGCGGGCGACGCGACTCGAACGCGCGACAGTCTGCTTGGAAGGCAGAAGCTCTACCAACTGAGCTACACCCGCAAATCAATGTTCACAAGGAACAAAGTTCTTAGTGAACATTGATTTTAGCATTAATAATCTTGTTATACTATTTAAAGTCGCTCTTTTTTAGTAGTTCTTTTAGTTTTCTAAAAGTGGTGGTACTGGTGCCGAATGCTGATGGTTTTGAAAAATAATGTTTAATGTGATAGCTAAGACTTTTATGAATCAGGCTCCGAGCTCGTCAGAGAGAGGGGCTAGTAATAATATAGTCGCAGGTCCACGTTCGCGAACTAGTGCGAGTTTGAGTGAGAATGGTAATAACTCTTCTAGAAACGCTTTTGAAACTAAAGCTATAAATTCTAATTTAATCGAGAGCTTAAAAAAAGAGGGTGCTAAAGCTGGTATACATCCTGAAATTTTTTATACAGCAAATAATTTAACTACTTGTCTCTTAGATGGGCAAACTGCCATGAAGATTTTTGGTTCAGGTTCTACTGCGAAATCATCGAATCTTCCAGAGTCTAAGAATTTTTTAGAAAATCTATTTCAGGCCTTTTTGACTGTATTTAACTTGAAAGCTAAAGATACAGCTGTAGATTCAGTTTCACCTTTAGAGACTCTTTATCAGAAAAGCCAAAACGCCGCTAATATAGATAATTTAGGCGAGCCTTGGGAGCATTTTAAAAAAGCTCTTGCCACTGGGCACTATCAATTAATGCCTATATATAATGAAAATTCTAAGGGTTTATTAGAACCAGCTGCCTTTGCAGTTTTCGAGAAATTAGATATGGGTGAAACTAAGACATCACTGTTTAAGCAGCTTGCGCATAGTTCTTTTAGTGCAGCAGACATTAAGAATACTAAGGTGAATTTCCTTGATAAGGTTATTACTAATGGTTTTGACCCTAATCTTGATATGAATGCTTTACAGCGTTTTTCTGTAGATGCTTTTATGAATATGCAGTCTCGTGATTCAGTGCTGATGGTGCCGTGGCGAGCTGATGCTGTGGAAAAATTATCGAGTACAGTAGTAAAAGGCGTGAATCATATAGGTTTTACTCGCATTAATGGTGATATTCAGATTACTCCTAGGCATGAAATAGAGGGCAGAGAGTATCCGACTCTTAAGGCTACGACTATTTTTACTAAGTATCCCAAAGATTTTGAGACGCGGGAATTAAAGGCACTCACACTTTTACAGGTTTTAAGTGAGCTGAGTGCTGGTCCTGTAATGCGTTTCAGTGGCGCGGCTGCAAAGCAGCAAATTAAAGCTCTTGCTGATGATACATTTAGGAATATTGATGCAGAAAGAGTCTCAGAGTCTGGGTCTTCGTTTAATCCCTTTAAGATGTTAGCTGGGTTTTTTAATAGGTAGGCTTTAGTTCATTTCAGCTACTGCTGCTTTGGCTTGAGGTTCAGCATTTATAGTGCTTTTTACTATGGCTTCAGTTAGTGCTTTAGATTCTTCTTTATTGAGAATTTTTCCAGCTCTCATAAAATTTGTCATGGTTGGAAGGATATAAAAAATTAGCTTTGGTATATTGTTAGCATCATTTTTATTAACAATAGTTAGTTCGCCTGGATTGAATAACTTACCATCTTTAGTTGGTAAAAGTATATCTTTGACAGCTATCGCATCTGCTATTCTATCTTCTATAGGAAGTCCTGGGATCACAACAGTTGGCTTTGGACCTTCTTCTTTGCTTGAGCCTCGTGCGATCAGTGCATTAGCGGTATCCTCTAGGCTAGTGGCTTCTGGGGATGCTTTTAATCCTTCAAGTGAATAGGTTCTTGCAAATGGCTTAATAGCTGTTTCGAGTGCTTTCTTATCTTTTTTCTCTAATGCTTTTATGATTTCCTCTAAATCAGCTTTAATGGAAATATCAGGCTTTTCTTTGATTATCTGCTTGGCTGCATTTAATACGATCTCTTTTAAATCTTTTCTTTCTAGTAGCAGCTTTTGAAGGGTAAATGGCGATTCTGTTACGCTCATCTCTTTGATCTCTGCCTTGTTCTTGAGATTTGTTGGGACACTGAATTTGGCTTGTAGGTATGCACTATCATTTGCTAAAGCTTTAGATAAGAAAGACCTATCTTGATTTGATTCGGTTAATAGTTTAGCTGCTTTATCGGGGGTGTCAGATTTGCCGAAGAGATTCATTCCGTGCAAAATATTTTCAAAAGTGTTTAAAAATAGCTGCTTTGCAGCTTTCCCTGTAAACATGATTTGATAATTCTCGACTTCAGGATTGTCAGATTCAACTTTAACCGCTTGAATTTTTTCTTTATTCTCAGCACTTAAGAATTTAAGAGACCTTTGAAGATTTTCTGGTAATTCGCTGAAATTTAGTAATTTTGGTGTTTCTTCTGAAGACTTTGTTGCTGTGGTGCTTAGCTCTGGATTTGCATTTTCAGTAGCTTTCGATTCTATTGGTGAACTCTTTTCTGGATTCGTGCTACTAGCTTCTGGCTTTGCAAGTAGTTTTCCAAAAAAACCACCAGTGGGTTTAATTTCGCTCTTACCTTCGATCTTCTGTAATTCTGGTAATTTAGCTTCACGGCCTACTTCCCCAGTTGTGAGAATCTTTGCTTCCTTCTCAGGAAGCGGATTTTCTATCTTAGGATCGCCAAAAAGTTTCATCATTGAAGAATAAAATCCTTTCTTCTTAAAACCTTCATGGAAACTAAATCCCAGAAAGAGTCTTATTTAACTAATTTATAAGATAAATAATAACCTTTTTAAAGTTAACATGTCAATATTCATTTAATGAAAATTAAATTAAACAGCTTTCGTTAAAAATGTTTTACGTTCTAAGGCTTAAGCCAATTATAAATTTTCAATGAAGCCTAAAACCCAAGCCAAGACACTGTTCTGTAATTTCTTCACCTTGAGTTATAAATACCCAATATGGATATTTTGAAACTAATAGTTTCAAAATATCCATATTGGGCTAATATATTTATGTGGAAACAATCCAAAGAGAGATAAGTAAATTTATAAAAGATGAGTTGTCTCGAATATATCCAGTAATCACGATAACGGGGCCTCGTCAGTCTGGGAAAACCACTTTGGTTAAACAGTTATTTCCGGAAAAGCCTTATGTAAATTTAGAAAGGTTGGATGAAAGAGAATTTGCTTCAACTGATCCACTTCGCTTTTTAAAGCAGTTTCCAGATGGAGTCATACTTGATGAGGTTCAGCAAGTCCCAGATTTACTTTCATACATACAGGCTATTGTTGATGAAGAGAAAATCAAAGCAAAATTTATTCTTACGGGAAGTCAAAACTTCGCTTTAATGAACAGCATATCTCAGTCTCTCGCTGGAAGAACGGCTATCGTTCATTTATTACCCTTCTCTCTTTCTGAAATAGTTGCACATTATAAAATTCATCCATCTTTGGAAGATCTTTTATATAAAGGCTTTTATCCACGTATCTATGATGAAAAAGCTAATGCGAGAATAGTTCTCTCTGATTATATTCAGACTTACTTAGAGAAAGATTTACGTGACTGGTCTCGAATTCAAGATTTAAATCTCTTTAGGAAATTTATCAAAATGTGTGCTGCTAGGATAGGACAGGTTTTGAACACTAAAAATATAGCAGATGATCTCGGTGTCTCGCATGTAACTATTAAAAAATGGATTAATCTTTTAGAACTCAGCTTTATTGTATATTTACTACCGCCTTTTTCCGCAAATATAAATAAACAGCTTGTTAAGTCACCGAAGTTATATTTTTATGATGTTGGTCTTGCTAGCCAGCTTTTAGGCATAGAAAGACCAGAACAGTTAGTGACTCACAGCATGCGTGGAAGCTTATTTGAGAACTTGGTCATAATCGAATTTTTAAAGTATAGGTTTAACAGTGGGAAACAAGCAAATTTATATTTCTATAAGGATAAATCAAAAGAGGTAGATTTAATTTATAAAGATGCTGAAGAGCTTTCTGCTATTGAGATTAAATCTAGTAATCGGATTAAAGATGAGTATTTTAATGCACTGGATTATTTTGAAAAACTCTTTCATCGAGAAGTCTCTAGTCGAAAGTATCTAGCTTATGCTGGTGATAAAGCACAGGATAGAAGCCGAGCCTGCGTAGCAAGTTATTATGAAATTGTAAATCGTGTTAGTAAAGCCTAAAATTCAAACCAAGATATTTTTCTTTAACTTCATCATCTCTAGCAATTTCTTCCGAATTACCTTCTTTAATAATTTCGCCGTTGTAAATTATGTAAGCTCTGTCGGTAATGTTTAAAGTCGCATTAGGATTATGATCTGTAATAAGAAGACCTATGTTTTTTTGTTTACAAAGATCATGGATAATCGCCTGAATATCTAGAATCGCCACTGGATCTATACCTGTAAAAGGCTCATCTAATAAGATAAATTTAGGATCGAGAGCTAAAGCTCTCGCTATCTCTAATCGACGTCTTTCCCCACCAGAAAGGCTTATAGCAAGAGATTCTCTGAGATGGTAGATCCCGAACTCACCTAATAAATATTTTGATTTTTCAGTAATCTCTCTATCGCTTAAATTCATTAACTCTAAAACTAATCTGAGATTATCTGAGACACTAAGCTGCCTAAAAGCACTTGGTTCTTGAGTTAAGTATGAAATGCCGAGTCTAGCCCTTTCGTGAATTTTTAATTTAGTTATATCGTGATCAGCTAGGAATATCGAGCCATTATCTGGCTTTACTAAGCCTACGGCGATATCGAAACAGGTAGTTTTACCAGCTCCATTCGGGCCGAGCAGTGCAACAGCTTCACCCTGCTTAACAAAAAAACTCACCGAGTTTACAACCTTGCGCAGGTTATAGGACTTGATGAGCTTATTTGCAGATAGAACTGTAGATAATATAGGAAAAACCTTAGTCTAGTAAGATTTAGGGAAAGACGACCTCTCTCTTTCTTTCTCTTTATCTTTTGTTGGAGTCGCAACACGTGGTTTATGACTTAATGTAAGCTTTCTTTTCGTTTCCGCTTTTTTACGCTTTTTCATCTGACCTTTATTCTCGTGATGCTGGCGTTTTTTAACTTCAAGGATAATACCTGCTTTAATAACCTCTCTCTTGAAGCGTCTTAGAGCAGCTTCGATAGATTCTCCCTCATGTATTTTTACTTCAGCCAAATTTACTCCTTAAATATTATTTGGAAACGACAAAGTGCAATTGTAGCACTTCATAATTATTTTTTCTATACTTGCAGGACTTTTAACTACTGCTTTTAGTTTTAAGCTAAGAAGCCTACTCGCCATTATTCCCACTTGGGTTTAAAATAGGTTAAGGCTATGTTGATAGAAAAATCAGTTTTACTAGATGAGATTAATTTGAGTTCATCAAATCAAAAATATAAATTCTATTCTTTAAGGAAGATAGAAGAGTTAACTCAGAAGAATTTAACTTTTCTTCCATTTAGCTTAAAAATAATTCTAGAGTCGATGCTGCGTAATTTAGATGAAAAGAAAGTTCGTACTGTAGATATTCAGGCTCTTTTAGATTATGACCCTAAAAAGGTTATAGCAAATGAAGTTCCATTTAGCCCAGCTAGAGTGGTTTTACAGGATTTCACTGGTGTTCCTTTGTTTGTAGATTTAGCTGCGATGCGTGATGCTGCTAAAAAAGCTGGCTTAGATCCACAGAAAATAAATCCTTTAGTGCCATTAGATCTAGTCATAGACCACTCTATACAGGTAGATTCCTTTGGTACTGATGCTGCATTAGAGCAGAATCAAAATTTAGAGTTTGAGAGAAACTATGACAGATTTCAGTTTTTAAAGTGGGCACAGAAAGCTTTTAATCAGACTCGTATAGTTCCTCCTGGCTTCGGTATTATTCATCAGGTGAATATGGAGTATTTAGCGAAAGTTGTTCTAGAGAAGGATAATGAACTGTTCTTTGATACTCTTGTCGGGACTGATTCGCATACGACGATGATCGGTGGGCTTGGGATATTTGGTTTCGGTGTAGGGGGCTTAGAAGCTGAAGCTGCGATGCTTGGACAGCCAGTCACTATGCCAGCTCCAGAGGTCGTGGGTATTAAGCTTAAAGGCAGTCTTTCTCCAGTCGTCACTGCGACTGATTTAGCTCTTTATGTGACAGAGTTTTTAAGAAAAATCGGGGTGATCGGAAAATTAGTAGAGTTCTATGGTGATGGCTGTAAGAGTTTAACTTTAGAAGAAAGAGCGACAGTTTCTAATATGGCTCCAGAATATGGTGCTACTGTAGGTCTTTTCCCTGTTGATGAAGAGGTGCTTAATTACTTAAGTAGAACTGGCAGATCAGCAGAAGATATAGAGAAGGTGGAGAAATACTTTAAAGCTCAGGGAGTCTGGGGAACTGAGCGTAATGAAGCTTCATTTACGGCACTTTATGAAATTAATTTAGATGAGATACAGGCTAGTGTCGCAGGACCAAGAAGACCTCAGGATAGAATAAATTTTTCTGAGTTAAAATCTCAGTTCGCTAAAGCGATAGCAAGACCTACTGATGAACATGGCTTTGGTTTAAAAGATGCTAATCCAGCTGAGCATGGCGATATATTAATAGCGGCTATAACTAGCTGTACTAATACTAGTAACCCTGCGGTTATAATCGCAGCTGGGCTTGTAGCTCAAAAAGCTATCGCGAAAGGACTAAAGGTTAATGCTAAGGTGAAAACCAGTTTAGCACCTGGTTCACAGGCGGTAAGAGAATATTTAGAGAAAGCTGATTTACTCGCTCCTTTAGAGCAGCTTGGCTTTAATATCGTAGGTTATGGCTGTACTACCTGTATCGGGAACTCTGGTCCATTAAGTTCTGCTGCGATGGAAGCTGTTAATGCTAGTCCAGATAAGATCTTCGCTAGTGTGCTTTCAGGTAATCGTAACTTCGATGGTAGAATCAGCCCGCAGATTAAAGCTAATTTCTTAATGTCGCCGCCTTTAGTCGTGGCTATGGCATTAAGAGGAAATGTAAATTTCGATCCTGAAAATGATTTTATTCAGGCAGATGTTAAGTTAAAAGATATCTGGCCAACTAAAGATGAAGTGAAAGCCATTATAGAAAACGTTATGAGTCCTGATATATATAAAGATATCTACTCTAAAGTTTCAGAGGGAACTGCTCTCTGGAATTCTATTAACGCAGATATTAGCTCGCAGTATGAATGGGATGATAAGAATACCTATATTCAAAACCCACCTTTCTTTGAAGAATTCGGTGTTACTGCACCTTCGATTAAGCCTATAGAGAAAGCTAGAGTCTTACTGAGTTTAGGTGATTCTATTACGACGGATCATATATCCCCAGCTGGTTCTATCGCTAAAGATTCTTCTGCTGCTAAATATTTAAATGCGGAAGGCGTGGCGAATATCGATTTTAATAGCTACGGCTCTAGGCGTGGTAATGACAGAGTGATGACTAGAGGTACTTTTGCGAATATTAGACTTACTAATTTGCTGGTGCCGAATAGCTCTGGTCCAGTAACCAAGCATTTCTCTGATGCTGTAGATTTTGAATCAGCACCACAGTTATCAGTCTTTGATGCTTCATTAAAATATAAAGAGACTGGCACGCCTTGTTTAGTTTTTGCTGGTAAGTTATTCGGTAATGGAAGTTCTAGAGACTGGGCTGCTAAAGGGCAGATGCTATTAGGAGTAAAAGCGGTTATTGCTGAGTCTTTCGAGAGAATTCATAGAAGTAATCTAATCGGTATGGGAATTCTGCCGATAGAGGTTACAGGTAAAGTTTTGAAAGATAATGGTTTAGATGGTTCTGAAGAGTTTAGTATAGAAGGTCTGAATGATAATATAGTGCCTAGCCAAGTGATTAAGATTTCAGCGAAGAAGAAATCTGGTGAAACTACTGTTATCACTGCAAAGATACTCTTACAGACACCGATTGAGATAGAGTACTATAGGCACGGTGGGATTTTACAGTTTACTCTAAGGCAATTAATTAGAGAAAATTCCGCTCAGGTTGTATAATTCAGATCATGTTGAATCGTTATTTTTGCTTGTTTAGCTTAGCTTTCTTACTTAGCTCTCTTGCACTAAACCAAGCACTCGCGATAAAAGACTATAGTGAGCTCTCGGCGATTAAGATAGATGATTCTTCTTCTGCTGATGACAGTTCTTTAGATAAGGAGCTATCGCTCCTAGAGGCGAAGCGTGCTGAGCTTAAGAAAAATGAACAGAGTGCTTTTCAGTTTATTAATGCTAGTACTGAAGACCAGCACGTAGACTTAGCTACTGATGAATTCTTTACGCATAGTGAAAAAGAGCAGCTTTTAGAGTTATGGCGAGCAACTTTGCTCAGAAATAGAAGTATTCAATTTATTCTTAAATCATTAGCAGCTGATCCTAAGAGTGTTACGGCAAATAATAATATTATGCAAGCACTGACTAAGGCGATGTTCGTGCCATTCTATGCGGTTTCAGCAGTAGCTGATAATACTTTAATTACAGGTGGGTCCCTTCTTGGGGCGAGGGTTATCGGCGATGTGGTTGATAAGAACGATAAACAGCGAGCAGTAGATCAGCAGATTACTAGAACTGATATGGTGGTGATGTTTATGCTGGTAGATGAAGTCGCGGAGAGGCTTAGACAGTCTTATTATCAGTATAAGGATACGAGAATTAAGCGTGCTTTCTTGGATGAAGATCTGCAAGCATCTGGCTATGATCTTACTGAAGCACTAGATGCCGCTCCGGAAAATGGTATGAGTGAGCAGGTTTTTCTAGCTAGGATGATTAATAATGAATTGCAAAGGCAAGTCCGTCTTTTGGATTTAGATTATAGATCTAGTAGAAGAATGCTTATTGAGCTTGCTGGGCAGCAAGCTGTAGCAAATATAGATCCCATGATAGACGTGGAGATTCGTGAGATATATAATCTCTAAAATCATAGATTTTGGGTATTAGCTCATAATCTCTAAAATCATAGATTTTAGGGATTAGCTCATAATCTCTAAAATCATAGATTTTAGGGATTAGCTCATAATCTCTAAAATCATAGATTTTAGGGATTAGCCCATAATCTGTGATCTAATGACTCTCTGAAGAACCTCTCACAAACTTGACATTCTGCTCAGAATTTTTAAGTAAATGCTGAAGCTCAAGACCATTATTACTTAATTTAAAATATTCGGCGAAAGTTGAGGTCGTCGTAACTATATTACTGTTACCTTCTTTTTTTCTTTTTATCAGATTTAACTGTTCTAATTCTTTTAAATGCTCATAGACATTAGAACCGCGTAATTCCATAAGGTCTTTCTGATATATAGGCTCTTTTAAAGCTATAGTCGAAAGCGTTCTCAGGCAGGAGGTTTTGAGCTCAAAATTTAAAACTTCGTCACTAAGATCAGAGTAATCATCTTTTACTCGCATGATATAACCCTTAGTCGTATCGATGGAAAGAGCTGTATCTCTAGTCTCATATTCAGATAAAAGCTGACTGATAGCTGATCTTACGAGATTCGTATCTGTGCCGATACGCTCTGCGATTTCCTTAGATGAGACAGGTTCAGTAGTTAGGAATAAAATCGCTTCTACTTTGTTGCGCAGGTCTGAGGTGTTTTTAATTTCTGCTATTTCATTAATAGGGGCTTCATCTTTCAGGTTCATATAGCCACAGCTCCCCATAAAAATCCTGTTGGATAATTTTAATGTTATTTTCGTGTGCTAGGAAAAGCACCACTAGAAAGGCATTAGACCATGACTGCAAGAAACCACATAGCCTAGAGAATTTAATACCATTACCATTTAGAAGATATTCTTTGAGATAGACTTTACTTTTATTTATAGCTTCCTCGATATTCTCTGCGTGAGTGAGTTCTAGCATGTCATCTGACTCTATCTCTGGTTCTATGAAAATATCCATATCCATGAATTGACTTAAATCAAAGCTTCTTCTTTTTCTTTTCTCATCCTCTTCCTGAGCATCTCTTAGGGCTAAGAGTAGATCTTCTAGTTTTATGGGGCGGTAGCGAGCTTTTTTATTTATACTTTTACGCACTATCGCTGTATCTAAGACTCCAAGCTGAATCTCCTGTAAATTAAAATCCATGAGTTCTTGTTCTAGGAGGTAGTCTTCATCATCTTCTCTGCCGATATTTAGTGCTGAAGCAGCTTGCATGGAAAGAATATCACTTTTCATTCTTAGTAAAGTAGAAGCGAAGAATATAGCTTTGCCAGCTTCTTTTAAATTATTAGTGATGGAGCTTTGAATACGACTGAGGTATTTTTCTGTAACTACTTCTAGGTCTACATCCCACGGATCTATTTCGCCATTCTGAGCCATTTCTACTAAGATTTCTAAGCTTGGTTCCTCTGCACTTAACTCCTTGAGCTTTCCATGGCACTGTTGCCGAACTCCAATTTCTGCGTATTCGTTATTAGTTTCTATGCTACTAATTCTTTTTCCTCTTTTTGGATATTTTGCATGCCGATTACAGTACTAAAGCCTTTTTTATTAAGTGAAACGCCGATGGCTCTATCTGATTTTTCTAACATTGGGCGTCTGTGGCTGACCACTAAGAATTGAGTGTCTTTAGCATTACTTTGAATTTTTTCAGCGAGTCTATCTACGTTTACTCCATCTAGAGCTGAGTCTACTTCATCGAAGGCATAGAATGGTGCTGGATTGCACTGCTGAAGAGCGAATAGGAAGCTTAAAGCTGTAAGAGATTTTTCCCCGCCGCTCATGGCTTCTAGTCTCTGCATTTTTTTACCCCTAGGTTGCGCTTTAATAATTAGACCGCCATTAAAAATTTCTTCTGGATCTTCAAGTATAAGCTGCCCTTGGCCGAAGGAGAGATTTGCAAAAATATCCATAAAATAACCATTAATTTCTTCGAAGTTCGCTTTAAAGGCTGTTAATTTCTGCTCTTTATAACTATCTGCTTTATTAATAAGCATAGTACGCTCTTCAGCTAGTGAGTGCTGTTTATTCTCAATTTCAGTTTCACGGCTTTTAACTTCTTCATATTCTTCTATAGCCCTCATGTTGATTGGCTCCATCGCTGTCATGTCTCTTTCGATTTTATTTAACTGTTTCTGCAAAGCCTGTAAATCTTCTTCACTAAGCTCTTCCGGGATATTCTCTTCTGTCTGTGAATCCATTTGAGTTTGCCACTCTGTTTCTAGCTGCTCAAGGTGAAGTTTAATTTCGGTAGATTTCTTACGAGACTCTACTAATTTAATTGCGGTAGATTCGATTAAACTAGTTATTTCGCCTTTCCTTTGAGTAAGTCTAAGTAGCTCATCTGAAAAGACTTTACGTTTTTCGCTTAAATCAGCGATGCTTAACTTTATGCTATCTATTTCACTTTGGATAGTAGATATTTCTTTAAAGAGTTTTTCCTTATTTGCTTGGTGAACAGGTACTTCTGCTTTTAATTTTTCTAATTCGCTGTTAGCGGTTTCTAGTCTGAGGCTAGATTTGAGAATATTTTCTTCATTGTATTTTTGTTCTATTTCTAAGCGATTCTCTTCATTAATAAGATTGCTAAGCATGGTCTGGTAGCGCTTAATCTCTACTTCTATTTCTCTAGATTCTTCCATTAAAGCCCCTAGACCAGTGTCTTTTAAAACATCTGCTATCTCTTCCATACTCTTATTGAGTAATTCGATTTTAGTTTCTTCTGCGCTGATGGATTTATCTATAGTTTCTATCTTAAGTTCTATC
>JAGWWP010000081.1 GCA_018970325.1 Cyanobacteria bacterium REEB446
ATTGCGAGAAGAGTAAATCTATGAGCCTCACTTACTGAGATCTTCTGTAATAGCCATAAAGAATTAGCAGTTACTAAAAATCTTAGTAGAGTGTAGTAAGCATAAGGGAAAGGCAAGAACAGGGCTACTAATAAAAAGGGTAAGGAGAATAGGCTTAACATTAATATAAATAGTAAGCTCTTCAGAACTTGAATCCTATTAAACTTTTTTAAAAAGAACTTCTTTTGGAACTATTTCATAAATCAGACTTAAAGCACCGAGTACATCAGCTCTACAAGAAATTAGATCACGCTCAAGTTTTGATAAATTTGCTTTAGAACATTTGACTTTAAAGTCTCTTAGAAATTCAATTACTACGTCTTGTGACATTTCTTTTTTCTCTCTGATTAATTTCAAATAGCTTCCGATATTACGCCTTAAACGAAGTTGTTTTATGTAAGAAACTTTCTGCTAATATAGAAAATGGTATTTTAAATATGAAACAAGACCTGCATAAGAAAAGCATTAAGCTAATATCCATAATGCTTTTAGCTATTATGGTTATGACTTTTAATAGTGTTAGTGCTGAGGATGAGTCATCAATGACTGGACAGATCGGACACAAGATTCAAGAATCGTCTAATTCGCTTCAGTCATTAGATTTCAAGAGATTATTAAATCAATATAGAGCTAAACAAGTTATTAAAAGCTCTAATGATGGGCTTAGTGAGTTTAAATATTTGAATCCTAAAAGAGTAAAAAAATTACTACTCGCAGATTGGTCTCTTATTATCAAGAATGATTCTCCAAGCATAACAATTGATCAAGGTGATTTTATTTTATCAATTAGTGATGCAAATCTTGATTCTCGTGGAAATGGAAGCTTTACTTATCGTCTATATGATACCGATACAAGTGGTTATTATGCTGATAGTTTGGGCTTTATCACAAATGGAGTTCTCTATCTAGCATCTCCCTATATTAATTCCTACTCCATAATGGCAATAAACCTGATTACATTTACGGGAGAAGTGGTATTTGAGCAACACTCAAAATTCCCTTGCGAATGGGCAAATGATCGAAAATCTTATACTTGCACCAATTTAGAGCCTAGAAGTGTATATATTCTACCTGTGGAATTTAAAAGACTTTGACCAGTAGTCATATTTCAAAAATCCCTCAAGTAGCGAGAGCCAATACACAAGAAATATCAAAGCCCCCCTTGGGGTAAGTAACTTTAATTAGAAATTTTTTCGTGAAAAATTTTCAGCGATAAATTCTTTACCACTCCCTCATAGCAGCTACGACCTCATCAGTACTAGTCATACAGTACCCTTGAGTAGTACTTAAATCAGCATGACCGCAAGCTATTCTTAAATGGTTTAATGGTCTACCTTTTGCAGCATTTATAGTTACAAAGGACCTTCTAAGGCTATGCGGGCTTATCCCTTTAAAGCCTAGTTTATTAGCCAATCCTGATATTTTCTTATTCAATCTATCTACTGTAAAGGGTTTTCCATCTTTATTTAAGAAGAAATATTCAGAATTAAAAGAAAGCCTAGCTTTAAGATATTCTAGTAGTAATTCATAGGTCTCAGTATTGATACCTATTTCACGTGGCTTATTACCTTTCCCTAGTCTTACATATACTCTTTTAGCTTCTAGGTTTATATCCTCTAGCTTGAGCTTACAAAATTCAAAGGCTCTAAGACCAGTATTAGCAAGGAAAACTACTATCACTTTATTAGTTAATCTTCCATAGTAATTAGTTTTCATTTCATCACAGGCGGCTATCATAGTCTTTAATTGAGTTTCATTAAGTGAAGTTTTTTTAGCTGGTAAATATCTCTTAGGCTTTAGTGCTTTTAACTTATTACGAATCTCTGAGCTGAATTTATCTAACTCAATTAAATATTTAGTAAAACTCATAATCGCATCATAGATATTTCTCTTAGTGCTGTAGTTCTGTGGCAGATAAGAGCCAAGCACATTACGAAGATTATCTACTGAGATTAAAGGCTTAGAAGGATACTTACCTAAACCCTTTATATAAAGAGTGAAGTAATATTCATAAATCTCTATAGTTCTTTTACCTAATGGTTTACCTGTAAGCTTACCTGAAGCACACCACTCTAACCAGATTTGAGCTAGGCTTTTCAGATCATCTATAACTATCTCTCTATCGCTAGAAGTATGTTTACTAAATTTACCTCTTTTAATACCTTTGAAATTCTTATTTTTCCAGCTCAGATAGCTATGAGCTTCAATTTTATAGCAAGGCTTCCCTTTATTTAAACTAACTAATGCAGGTAAAAAACCTTCTTTGCAGTAGCTTTGCACAGTTCGCTTAGGAATTCCTAAATCTTTAGAGATCTCAAGGGTGCTTAAATAGTTCATTTCTTACTCCTTTATTCAAGGCGCAAGACGCAGGAAATTTAGGTTATCTGAAAGCTTGAAAGCTAGGCTCTAAGGCTATAATGGCTTTGGGGGACTTACCTTTTAACCGATTGGTCGATGGTTCAAATCTATCCAGGCGCACCATTTATGCAAACAAAAAAGCTAGACCCTTGCGGTTTAGCTTTTTTGTTTTTAATCGTTGCCTTGATGAT
>JAGWWP010000007.1 GCA_018970325.1 Cyanobacteria bacterium REEB446
AATTCAATTAAAAGGACAATCTATGAGAAAAAAATTTGGACTCGCTGATATTTTAGAGGCATAATATACTGGGTAATTAAACCGCCGCTCCCTGGGTCATTAATGCGCCGTTAGGTGGGTAATTAGGGGAGGATAGGCAATCAACGACTATGCTCTTTTTGAAATGCCGATTCCAACTGGATACAAAGAAACTGGTCATGAGTGGTTAAACTCTAGTTTCCAATTACTACAAAGACTCTATTTAAATAATAACTTCTCAAAGGACTATAACTCAATCGATTATTACATAAAGCTAATTCAAGAAAATACAGACTCTAGCCTAGAAAGCTTCATCGAATTTAGTGAAGATTATTTAATCGGTGACAAGCTTTCAGAAGAAGAAAAAACTGAACTAAGCACTATTCTCGGTGGCGACGACTTTGACTTAGAAAACTACGATAAAATCGGTGAAGCACTAAGATTTATTCAGGATTTACCGAAGGCACATTTAAACTAATAAAACCAAGACCAATGCTGAGTTCGTATATAGTAATTCAGCCTAATTATCCATACTAATAGAATTTATAAGTTAGACTTATAAACAAGCGTGCATTTTTAGAATGAAACTACTATTTATAATACTTCTACCTTTATTAACCATAGCCTTGCTACCTCTTAAAAAATTTAGTCGCTTAGCCTTTTACATAAGCGTTTGCTTACTTGGGATTACTAACATAGTTCTACTCAGCACTCTGAAAATGCATTTCAGCCAAATTATTTTCAATCAATACTTCGTTTTACTTATAGATAAATACGCTTGGTTCTTTGCAATGGTTGTGAATGTTTGCTGGATTTTAACTACTATCTACAGTTATTCATTCGTCAGATATGATTTTCGAAAAAAAGCTAAAAAATTTCATTTCTTTCTTGCTTTTATACTAAGTACCGTTCTAGGAGCAGCTTTCTCGGGGAATTTAATTACTCTATTTATGTTCTATGTACTCAGCATCCCACTTATTTACCCTTTAGTGATTCTGAGGGATAATCCAGAAGCGCATAAAGCTGGCAAAATATATTTAATCTATAATCTTCTCCCCACCTTATTCATACTACTACCAGCTGTACTTATCACCTCTCATTTAACCCATTACGCTAATTTTGGTGATAACGCTATTACTAATCTTTCAAGTAAACCTGTTATAGCGAGCATTTTATTAGCGATGTTTATTATCGGCATGTCCAAGAACTGCGTATTTCCGTTTAATCGCTGGTTACCAAATACCATGCAGACACCTACTCCGATAGCAGCTCTAATCCATTCAGTAGCAGCAGTTAAAGTAGGTTCCATTTCTTTAATTAAAATCGCAGTCTATATCTATCACCTAGATTTCTTACACAAGCTCAATGCTAATTTCTTTATGACTGGCTGGCTGACTTACTTATGTGGCTTCACTGCTCTGTATTCAGCTTATAAAGCCTTAAAAACCTCTGATCTAAAAGTTAGATTTTCAGAATCTACAGTAAGCCAGCTCTCCTACATCATCACAGCGATACTAACTGGCACTCCGACTTCTATACTGGGTGCTAAACTGCATATCATCACTCACTCGATAGCTAAATGCTGTTTATTTTTCATAGCAGGCTTTTACAACTGTGCCTACAGCACAGTAAACACCAGCCAAGTAGCCAGAATCTCACCATATAAAAAATGGATTACAGTCTCAGTCTTAATTTCAGGTTTATCTATAGCAGGCTTTCCTTTCCTTGCAGGCTATTTAAGTAAAGATCTGATATTAATCGAGGAACTACATTCTGGTAACTACGCCGCAGCGATATTTTTAGTCAGTGGGAGTATTTTAAATCTATTCTATATACTGCCTCTAGCGAAAGCCTCTTTCTTTAATCCTAAGCCAGAGGAAATCGAAAATCGAGCTATACCTCTTAGTATGAAAATAGCGATCATCCTAGCGACTCTAATTATCATCGCTATTTCTATTTATACTTATACTGTGGTTCGGGTTATAGAGAGCTTTTGAGTCGATTATTACACCACTAGTTTTATTGCCCAGCACTGCCAATTTGATATAGAGCCACAGGTATTAATATTGGTGCAAGTAAAATCAAAAATGGTATTGCAGACACTTTAAGAATTTTTGATGTTTTGGTGTTTTTGAATAATGGTTTAATTTTAAAATTACCATTTTTGATAAATATTTTATTTGCCGGCTTGTCTTGAATTGGTTTAAGGGCTCTAGGATTACCCATCTCATCAGCTTGCAGACTATAAGTTAAGCCTAAAAAATTACCTTGAGAGTCAGTCAGAATATCTGTATGAAATAATTCTTGAAGGTCGTTTTTCGTAATTTGCCCTTGCGAAGAGAGTTGGTGTAATTGATTCAAGTTATAGTACTGGTGCTCTGCGTTAATGTCATCATTATTAAAAACACAGTTGTAATAATGATGTGAACAACTGTAACTTCCTTGATTCCTGTCTAAAAAAGCATTTAGGGGATGATATGCACCTGGAAGCTCTGGGTTTATGTATATATAACTGAAAAGTACATGGTTCCATAAATTAGCTAGCCTTGCATTGTCTCCAAAATAAGCTGTTCGATCAAACCTTCTTTTGATGAAATTGGCTTTGGTTAATCCTTTTAAATAATCTTGAGTTACTATGTTGGTGATTTGAAGCTTAGTATAATTTTTAGATTTAGTTACCTGGTTGATGGCTTGGTAAGCAAGCTTATCAACTGCTTTAAATTCACCGAGAATGAAAGGCAGTTTATTTTTATTTAAATTACAAGCAAATTCATAAGGGATTTCAGGATATTGTTTCTGTAAATCTTTACGCTGACAGTATTCTGGAGTGTAAATATAAGTGATTTGAAACTTTGCATCTTTAGTAAGGTTTTCATTGATTGGCTGCTTTAAACTGAAATTATAAATTGCGGAATTATTAATTTCTGGGTCATAGCGAACTATCTCAATATCCTCTAGCTTTATTGCCTCGCAGGGTATGACAGTGAAAGCTTGTAAAAATAAAACCGCAATTAAGAACCTTATAATCATATACGCCTTTTTGTAGCTTGATTATAGCTTATGCCATTAAAAAAAATCTTTAGGACACTGCTTGCGATCTCCAGTTTTTGCATTTTCTTGAGATAAATCAAATAAGCCAATCTGTGCAAAAACAGATACAAATATATCATAAAAGCGTATAATTTACAGTACAGAGTAAAATTTCAACACACTTCATATGAAAAAACGCCGAATTGAACCCAATATCGAAAAGTTTATAAAGCATGACAATGCCATAGTTTTAACTGGAGCTAGACGAGTCGGTAAAACTTCCTTATTGAAAAATATATTCAGAAAAATTGAAAGTGAATCTAAATTATGGTTTGACTTAGATAATCCTCTTCACCAGAAGATCTTCGAAGGTCTAGATTATAATGATGTTTACAAAGAACTTATAGATATGGGACTTCACCCTAAACAAAGAAAATATGTTTTTATTGATGAAGTCCAAAATTTTCCCGAGATCACTAAAGTAATTAAATATTTAATCGACCACTATAAAATAAAATTTTTCCTTACTGGCTCATCAAGCTTTTATCTAAGGAACCTATTCCCTGAATCACTTGCAGGAAGAAAGTTTGAATTTAATTTATATCCACTAGATTTTGGAGAATTTCTCTATTTTAAAGGCTTAGTGAAAGAGATTCCAGACTTAAAAATAGATTTTAAAAATATCACTGAAGTACGATATGAAAAATTTGACCAAGAATATACTGAATTTATACGCTACGGTTCTTTCCCACAGGTGGTTTTAGCCGAAAGTACAGAAGAAAAAAAATTACTATTAGCTGATATTTTTAAATCTTTTTTCCAAATGGATATTTTAAAACTCTCTCAATATAAGGATGTAAAAGAAATTAGAGAGCTTATAATTCTTTTAACTAGAAGAATCGGCTCAAAGCTAGACATCTCCAAACTCGCTGCAGAATTAGGGGTTCAGCGTGCAAAGGTCTATTCATATTTAGAATTTTTACAGGCTACCTTTATGATTAACTTAGTTAGCCAGTATTCTAAAAGCGTAGATAAATCCATAGCCGCAGGCAAGAAAATATATTTTGTAGATACTGGCTTAGCTAGCTATATTAACCAAATTGGTGAAGGGGAACTTTTTGAGAATGCTGTCTTTAACTCACTTTCACGCCATGGAACTTTAAATTACTATACTGATAAAACTCAAGAAATAGATTTCATACTAAATAAAGAATATGCTTTTGAAGTAAAGCTTACGGGTGCTAAAACTTACTATGATAAATTACTCAAAACTGCTACTAAACTTAGTCTAGAGAAGAGCTTTTTAATTTCGAAATCTTTTGTAAAAGATAAATCGGTGCCAGTGGTTTACCCGCAGGGTTTGTGAGTTACAATATTTAAATATGTCCTTAAAAAGTATCAAAAAAATCCGTGCTTTAAAAGAAGAACAGCTAAATAAAGTTATCAAATCTGCTTGGCAAGATAGAATCAGCTTTGAAGAGATAAAGGAAAGCCTTGGACTCACTGAAGCTGAGGTTATTACAGTAATGCAGCGTGAATTAAAACCTGGAAGTTTTAGACTGTGGCGAAAAAGAGTTTCAGGAAGGCTAACTAAGCACAAGAAGCTCTGCGAATATAAAATTAGTATTGAGTCATAATTCTGGGGAATTTTGACCCCTTAAAATTATAAGCAACTTAAGAGATACTTTAGAACATGTCTCTGAGAGAAGAATCTACAAAATACAGGGCAAGCTTGGTCAAATTTATTGGCTATTGCTTCTTTAGTCCATTTGCTTCAACTATTTTCCTGATCCTGACTAACAAAAAATACTTGGATACTCAATTTAACCTCTCCACTTTAGCCATTTCAACATTACTAATAGTCCTTGGATACATTTGCATTTTACATGGATTTGAGATATTGTATAAAGACAAAGGAGAATCCTAGAGTATGTTTGACATAACTGAAAGCTCAATAATTGCAGCACTGATTGGATTATTTGGCAGCATGCTATTCCTTTTTGGCTTACTTTGGACATTCTATCTAGGTCGTAAAAGACTTGGTCTACTAAATCCAGAAAAATCATTTTTAAAAAATCTTTTTGATTTTTAGAAGCACAATATCATTCTGCTTTAGAATCTAAGCTAGATAACTAAAATGGATTCTAAAACAATAGAAAGTAAATTAATTTCAAACTCAACTGCATTACTATTAGGAGCAGGCTTCTCTATTCCATTTGGGATACCAAGTACAGAAAAGCTGACAGAGCTTATAACTTCAGAAAAAATTAAATTCGTAAGAGCTACTTGGGGAGATTATTATACAGAAGAAAAATGGCGAGAAGATGGCTTTTATAGAAGTGATTTAGATTTCCCAAAAGCAGAAGCTTATCATAATATAATTCGTTTTTTATATAAAAAAGAACAAGCTATCGAATCTAAATTAGTTCGAAAAATTAACTTTGAAGATATATACTCACTATTATATTCCCTAGGGCATCCCTCTAGAAATGCCTGCAATCACAGATATCTAGAAGATTTCATCGAACATTTAGATAAATTAAATGATGCAGAGAAGACTAAATTAAAAATACCTTACCCAGGGCAAAATTTACTAAACGGTCTAATAAGACAGCCTGATACTTATTTTAAAGCCATGAAAATGCTTAAATGCATTATAGCTAAAGAGCTAGAGAAGCATAACGGAGTAGATGTTACACTCTTAAAATCTAAATTCTGGGATCACTTATTTAAATCTGAAAAAATAAATATATTCTCCTTAAACCATGACCTAATCATAGAGCAGATCTTAGGGCATAAATCAAAGGATTTTCAGGATGGTTTCGAATTGAAAAATGGTTTTCAAGAATTTACTGATAATTTTCCAGATAATAATAAAATCAATTTTTTAAAATTACACGGCTCAATTGATTGGTTCAATGTAAACTACTCAGGCAGAAATTTTTACGTAAATAATAAAGATGCCCAAATCGAGTCAATGATTAAGAGATATTCAGAAGGTAGCCAAGAACTTTTATTGATCAATGACAGAGCATTTCTCACTGGCACTCAAAATAAATATGAAGAATACCTGATGAGCATTTACTCTGATTTAAAATGGCATTATAAAAGACTTCTCAAAGACACCGAAAAATTAATAGTAATCGGCTATAGCTTTGGTGATTATGGTGTAAATACTGAAATAATTAACTGGATGGATAAAAAAAACGATGCAAAATTAATCATCATCGACCCCAAAGCTAAAACTCTCTTAAAGACTGGCTTCTTAATGCCAAGATTAAAGAAAAAATTCCCCGAAAGAATTACAGCCATTAATAAAGGCTTCGAAGATCTAAGAGAAGCAGACTATAAATCTATTTTCAGTATTTAAAGAGATCACCAAAACTCCATTCCCTGCATTTTCGTCGTCCTAATAATCCTCATCGGTACACTACATTTTCATCCTCCTCAGCCTTGAGCACCTTGTAAAGCAGTCCCTAAAATAAAAATCCCCTCCTAAACCCCACCAAAAGGCATCAGCCCCTTGTGTCTTGATAAGACGAACTTGGGGACCCACGCGCAGCGTGGGGTGAGTCGTTCAAGACACAAGGGGCTGATGCCTAATATTCAACGAGGTTTTCAAGCTCAATCAAAGCATTATGCAAAGTAATCCCAGAGAACAGATCATCATTAGCAATCTTAGAACTAGTCAGCCTTAAAACCCCAGCTTCATAGCAGAGTTTAATCTTACTTAAAATTTTAGAATCCCTCGGTGAAAGATATATAGCAAGCCTAATCAGGTAGCCGATCTTCTTCGCTTTTTTCTGAATATTAAAATCTAGAAGACATAAATATTTTTTTATATCTTTATTCGTCTTGTTTCCAGCAAGTGAAGTAAACAATACATAAGCAAGAAAAACCCTCTCTGGATGAGAAAGATAGGGCAAGTTTAAATTAATTAAATAGTCAAAAACCGCTATAGATTTCTGTTCTTTATTATTAAACAGAAAAGCCTGTATAAGTAGAGAAGACATAAATATCATTTTATGGAAATCTATTTTTATCGCCACCTTAGAAGCATGGCTGTAAGCAGCTTTTATATCCATAAGCTCAAAGGATTCTATCCATTTAGATATCTCCTTTGCTCTCTTTAAACTCTCTTTAGGCTTTAATTTAGTAATCTTCAAAACTGCCTCTATTAAAGGATCATAGCGTTTCACTTTCTCCTTCAATAGTGAATATATATACCCTTCACGTATACCGCTAGTACAGAAAACTATTTTTTTAACTCCCGTTACCTTAAGTAAAGTAGTTAAAAGCAAAGCGGTGAGACGCAGAGCGGAGAAGACATTATCTAGCTTAAGAAACTCTTTCATCTCAGCACTAGAAACTTCATAGTTACTGATAATTTTAAGTGGATAATCTTTAGATGCCATATGCAGCCTAGCTAGGCGTTTCCAGCGTCCACCAACTAAATACAAGGTCTCGACTTTCTTTTCTTTATAAGCCTTAGCTTCAGACAAGGCATTCATGAGATATTTATGCATCTGACTAGGATTAAAACCTTTAGACAGCTCTATATCTAGCATCGTGTGATAGCCTAGTTTAAAACTCGTACATTCAGTAATTTTAGGTAAATCGCCAGCAGCAGTAACTAAACTAAGCTCTAAACTTCCACCACCCAAATCAGCAACAACGCCCTCTGCATCAGGCATCTCGACGATAACTCCCTCAGCAGAAAGCAGAGCTTCTTCCTCTCCAGAGATAACAGAGACTTTAGCATTTAAAATTTTCTCTACTTCACGAATAAATTCTTTAGCATCTGTAGCCTCTCTACAAGCTGATGTAGCGATGATATATCTTTCATATATCTTAGAAATATCTAGCAGAGCAGCAAATCTGCGAATATTTTCATAAGCTTTTTCAAGATTCTCTTTTTTAAATACACCATTCAGGGCTAAGCCTTCAGCCAAGTGGCATTCAGCTTTTTCATCTATAACTGTCCGAGGAAACCTAGCTATCTCATCATAGATAACCATACGAATTGAGTTAGAACCTATATCAATAATCGCAAAACAATCGCTTAATTCAGCAGTAATCATAGATTAGCATCCTTAGCCAGATTTAAAAAAGTCTGATGAATATTAACCTTATCAGATAAGACATGCATACGCTCATAAGTTCCATCAGATTTTAATAGCCAAGACTGCTCATTATCAGCAAGATTATAAGAAATCACCTCTTCTAAAATTCTTTTATGAATCACTGGGTCTTCTAAAGGAATCATAGACTCCACTCTACGAATAAAGCTTCTTGGCATCCAGTCCGCAGAAGATAAAAACACTTTAGCCCGAGTAGAAGGTATACGACTACCATTCGCGAAGCAGACTATACGCGAATGTTCTAGAAACCTACCGATAATACTTCTTACTGTAATATTTTCAGAAAGCCCTTTTAGACCAGGCTTTAAACAACAGATACCTCTCACTATCAAGTCTACCTTAACCCCTGCTGCTGATGCAGAATAGAGCTTATCTATAATATCCGAGTCTACTAAAGCATTTAATTTAGCGATAACATGAGCAGGCTTACCATCTTTCGCATTCTCTATCTCAGTATCTATAAGAGAAAATAAATCAGTCTTTAAATTTAATGGCGAAATGGATATTTTCTCTAGCGAGTCTGGTCTTACATAACCAGTAACATAATTAAATATCTTCGCCGCATCACGAGTTAGTACTGGATCAGCTGTAAAAACACTTATATCAGTATATATTTTCGCTGTCTGCGGATGATAATTTCCAGTTCCGAAATGAGCGTAGCTTCTTAACTGTCCATCTTCTTTTCTCGTCACTAAGATCATCTTAGAGTGAGTCTTGTATTTCATAAACCCAAACACCACTTGAGCTCCAGATTTCTCTAAGACTCCAGCAAGTTTAATATTTTTCTCTTCATCAAATCTAGCTTTCAGCTCCACCATTACAGTAACTGATTTACCAGCTTCTGCTGCCTGAGCTAAAGCTTTCACTATTGGCGAATCTTCACTAGTTCTATAAAGGGTTTGCTTAATCGAAACGACATTAGGATCTTTAGCGGCTTGCGTTAAAAAATCGATTACTGGATCAAAAGATTCATAGGGATGGTGCAGGAGTATATCCTTTTCACGAATTGCCGTAAAAATATCACCATCTTTTAGATAAGCTGGCACACTTGGACTAAATGGTACGAACTTGAGCTGTGGCATCTTCTTTGAACTAATCTGCTCTAAATCAGAGAGATTCAGTAAACCATCCATTTTAAAAATATCACTAGGACGTATATGTAGCTCCTCCGTCGCAAAGGCTATTAAATCTGGGTCTATATCTTTATTTACGATGAGACGAATTACAGTTCCCTGCTTACGTTTACTGAGTGCAGATTTAAAACTCTCTATCAGCTCCTCTACATCCTCTAAATCATCATCTATCTCCATTTCGCTATCGCGAATTAAATGAATAAAACCAGAAGAAATAACATCAAAGTTATGTAAAATCTTAGAAAGAAACATAATTACCGCAGATTCAGTCGGTAAAAGCCTTTCATCTTTCCCAAATAAATGAATAAACCTTTCTAAGTTCTGCGGAATGGAAATTACTGACCATTGTTGTCTCTGTGTATCTCTATCAAAGAGTTTCAAGACTATAGAAAGAGCATCGTTAGGAATTACTGGAAAAGGATGTACTGGATCTATAGCAAGTGGGGTTATAGTCGGAAATATTTTTTCAATGAAATGCTTTTCTAGCCAGCATTTTTCATCACTAGTCAGATCCTCTGGTTTGACTATCTCTATACCCTCATGCTTAAGCTCATCTATAAGCTGATGCAGAACATCTACCTGCTCCACAAGGAACCTAGTAGTTTTTTTTCTAATCGCATTTAACTGTTCTAGATTAGTCAGCCCTTCCTTAGTCGGAATATTAATTTCCGCATCTAATTTTCGGTGTATACCAGCCACCCTAACCATAAAGAACTCATCTAAATTACGATCTGAAATAGCTAAAAATTTAATCCTCTCGAAAAGCGGATGATTTTTATTACGAGCTTCATCAAGTACTCTTGCGTTAAACTCTAGCCACGAGAGTTCTCTGTTTATAAGTCTTTTAGGTGAATCAAAATCTATATTCTGCATTGAGGAATTTATACTTTAAGCATAACTTATATAGGCTTTTATGACATTATTGTATTCACTTTCCTCCTTACTAAGTCAGCTATTTTTTCTATTCCCACTCCTTCTAGTATTAGTCTCTAAGAAACAATAGAGCATCTTCAAATCTACCTATTATTTGCTCTTTTCTTTCAGCTGAAAAACCAATTTTTTGTTTCTCCATTAAATTTTCAAGATGTCCTCTAAATCCTTTTATTAGTAATTGAATGCGCCTATCCTCAGTAATTTCAGACGAAAATTCTTCTTGATCAACTGTTCTTAGTCCTTTATCACAAAAATCAAAAACACTTTCATTCCACAAATCAAATCCTGTATTATCCCCAAAACCTGTTGGCAAATCTTCTATTTGCCAAGCTCTTGAACCTTGGTCAAATTTATCAATAACTTTATCTACTAATTCACTACCATTGCTACTTACCAAAACAACTAAACTCAATAAATTATTAATTGCATGTTCGGCAAGATCATATTTTCGAATATGTTGTTCAGGCTCAACATAGTGCAATCTATTACCAATATTCACAAAGTTTTTAGGCTCAAGGTCTAATAAACTACCTCTTGAGGAACAAAGTAAAGCCAAATCTAATAAGCGATCCACTGTATTAGCTTCTGCAATATTAGGGTAATTACGATTAGATTCACCGAAGCAATATGAATATGAATCATTGGATAAACATTGAGTTTGAATATCTTTCATACTTTCAGAATCAATAAACGTTTTTGCTTTATAAATTTCTACAGTTTCTAAAACAAGATTTGTTATATCTAAATTTGATATCCCATTTTTTTGCATGCAATTAGTATATGGAGTTAATTTAAGTCTTATTTGCGATTCTATTCCTTTCTGTAAAAATGCTTCTATTTGTTTTTGATTCTCAGGATTCTCAATATTTTCTGGCTTTAATAAAAGAGATAATATACCTTTTTGCAACTTGTTTAAACCTTCCAGAGCAAAGTTGACCACATCTTTTTTTTTCAACTCACTATTAGATTCTTTTAATTGCTCACGAAACTCTGCAACGGCATCTTTATAAAGAGTTAAATTAGCAGCCTCGGTATAGCCTATTAACTGAAAAATATGTCCAATATTAGCAGCAATAGCAGAGGCAAAGTTTCCACTTTTTGTATAAGTAAGTCCTTGATCTAAATAGTACAGCTTTGAATCTTCAACAATTAAGTTACCTTGGTTAGGGTCAAAAGTCGTGTTACGACGAGCACTTGCAAGACCTAAACTTACCAATTGACTCATTTGCTTTTCATCAGTAGGGTCCATTGTTTTATCACCAACAAATTGAAAAAGACCTAACTTTTGATCTGAATCAGGAATATCTAAGAATTGAGCATTTGGTCTAGATTCTAAAGCTTGAATTTCACTATATTCGGTAGGGTAATTTCTGTTTACTCTTTTTGGAACAAATTTTTCACCATCATTTGTTTCAACTATTAAAACTGGTTTCCAGTTACCAACACGGTTTTCAAAAAAATAATAATTTGAATTAGGAAATCTTTCTTGTATTAAAGCAAGATCTATACTAGGGGTAATAAAATTAGAAGAAAGTTTTTCAGCATATCGCTCTGGCGAGATGTCCTTACCAATAAACTCTATTTCAGCCTTGGATTTTGAGGTATCTAGCGTTTCAGCAGTTACTTTTTCAGGCTTAGATTTTGTATGTTTAACTAAGCCGAGCCCAGCTCTGGGTGCGCTACAGATTTGACTCCTAATTAAATCCATGACATTAAAATAATCCAAGCATACAAAGCTCAAAAATTTAAAGACTTGATAGTTTAAAGAAGGAAGCCGCCACTAAATCCTCATATTCCCTAACCTTATCTATATCAAAATACAAATAACCAGAACGCCTCTCCCAAAAATCCTGAGCGGTTCTCACATATTCATAATCAATAGTATAAAAAAGTTCAGCTAAGACAAAAGCTGCATCCCGAGACAGGTCTTTTCTTTCTATAATTAAGTTTTTTAAATAATCTAAAATTTTATAAGCATTTAAACCATAATTATCAAGCAAATGATCAGTATAAGCTTGACTAGAACTCAGTTCTAAATCACCAGCCACATTAGACTTAGTACTAGGAAAATAAACTGCCAAAAACTTCTCTAGTGAGGCTTTAAATTCCTGAATATGAGCTTCATCTTTAAAAGCACAGGCATTTAATTTTAAATTTTTAGTGCTAGATTTAGTAAAAATCTTTAAAAGCTTTTTAGCCTTTAACTTCTGCATTACTTTATCCACGACCCTCTCAGCCATTTTTCTATAACCAGTAAGCTTACCTCCAGCTATAGAGATTAAGCCCTCCTCTGAAACAAATATTTCATCTTTACGCGAAAGCTCACTAGGACTCTTTCCCTCTTGATGAATTAAAGGACGTAAACCCGCCCACGATGATTTAATATCTTCTCTCTTTAGCTGAACATCAGGGAACATTTTATTAACAGCAGCTAAAAGATAATCCACATCATCATCTTCAACTTTAATATCATCTAAACTACCACTATAATTAGTATCAGTAGTACCGAAATAAGTTATCCCAGCCCTCGGAATAGCGAAAATCATTCTCCCCTTAATCGTTTCATCGAAATAAACTGACTGAGTTATCGGAAACTTATCCCTCTTCACCACTAAATGCACTCCCTTAGTGAGATGCAAACGCTTCTTTAAACTTTCTTCACTCTGCTGCTTTAACCTTAGAATATCTACCCAGGGGCCGGCAGCATTGACTATCACATCAGCCTCTACAAAAAAAGTGCCTTGGGGAGGTTCTTCTGTAATTTCAATTTCTGCATTTTCATCGCCCACTACATCTCTATCACTACACTTAACAAAAGCTAATTTCCCCTCATTATCGTAATCAAAATCAATTACCTCACAGTAATTTAAACAATCAGCCCCTTTATCTATAGCTGTTTTAATAATTTCAATAGTTAAACGTGCATCATCAGTGCGATATTCATAATATAGACCAGCACCCTTAAGCTTCTCTGCCTTTAGGAGCGGTTCAAGCTTTAAAGCCTCTTTACTAGAGACCATTACACGCCTTTCAGTTTTTTTAACAGCCGCTAAAAAATCATAGAGAGCTAAACCAAAGGAAGTTAAAAATTTAGAATAAGTACCACCTTGATAAAGCGGTAATAACATCTTCTCGGGCTTAACTAAATTAGGAGCTATATTATGCACTACAGCCCTCTCCGTGCCTACTTCCTGCACTAGAGCGAAATCCATCTGTTTAAGATACCTCAGTCCACCATGAATTAATTTAGTAGATTTAGAACTAGTACCACTAGCAAAATCTCCCTTCTCTACTAAAGCCACGCTCAGCCCCCTGAGAACTGCATCTAAAGCTATACCAGCACCAGTAATGCCACCACCAATAACCAGTAAATCATACTTTTTCGTTTTTAAATTTTCTAATATATCAGCACGTTTCATAATCCACCACTAAAATTTCTCACGCTCGCTACCGCTCGCTGCCACCCAGAATACAGTCTAGCTATCTTTTTATGCAAATACGCCTCAGTAAAAGCTTCCGACTTAGATTTATGAATAAGCAATAACTCATCTAAATCATAATCCCCAAGAGCATTAGCTACCATCATCACTATACCCAAAGCTGTAAGTTCTAAATTCTCATTACGATTCACTTTCACCCCAAGAATTCCAGCCATAAACTCCATAAGAAAATTATTTACGGCAAGCCCGCCATCTACGTTTAGAATAAACTCTTTTAAATTCAGGGATAAAATTAAATCCTTAACTTGATAGGCTACCGCCTCTAGCATAGCCCTTACTAAATGAGCCTTTCCAGTATCTAAGCTCATCCCTAGCACCGCTGCACGGGCATTCATATCCCAGTAAGGTGCGCCTAAACCGGTAAAAGCTGGTACTAAATATAAACCCGCCATATCTTCTTCGCTCACACTGCGAGCCATCGCCTCAGTCTCAGACACCGACTCAAAAAATCCTAAAGAATTTTTAAGCCAGTTAATCCCAGAACCAGCGATAAATATACTGCCTTCTAAAGCATAATGCACTGAACCATCAGCTAAAGCGAAGGCTATAGTTTTTAGAAGCTTATTTTTTTCACCCAGCTTACAGCTTTGCTCAGCGAATCCATTCTCTTTATTTTCCTTAGCTTGATCCACATTAGCCAAGTCTTCTCCTACATTTAAAAGAAAGAAAGCTCCAGTACCGAAAGTACATTTAGCCTGATTAGGCTTAAAACAGCCATGCCCAAATAATGAAGCGCTCTGGTCACCAGCCACAGCCCTAACTTTTATATTAAAACCTTCTAAATTAAAATCCAAATAATCAGCCTGAGATGGCAAAGCCTCTGCCATTAAGCATCCTAGAATATTAAAAATATTAAGTAATTCTTCATCCCAGTTTAAAGTATTAATATTAAAAAGCATAGTACGCGAGGCATTCGTGTAATCAGTCCTATGCACAGCTCCATTAGAAAATTTCCACATCAGCCATGTATCCACAGTCCCGCAAGCTAACTCCCCAGCTTCAGCCCTAGCTCTAATCTCTGGATCTGAATCTAGAATCCATTTAATTTTGCTAGCTGAAAAATAGGTATCTATAGCTAAACCTGTTTTATTCTGAATTAGCTCACTCATATTCTGGGGCTGCTCGCAATCTTCAATTTCTGCGTTTTCGCCCGCCTCGTGAAGATCAGCAGCATCCTGCACAGATCTATTTTTCAACTGAGTACAATATTCAACTGTTCTACTATCCTGCCAGACTATCGCAGGGTAAACAGGTTTAGAGGTTTTTCTATCCCAGATAATTACAGTTTCACGCTGATTAGTAATTCCAGCATAGATTTCAGGTGATTCTATATTAAGTGCATTATTAATAGCTTTATCGTGAGTCTCATTCTCAAGTATCTTTTTCAAATTATTTAAAACCACTTGAATAGCCTGAAGCTGGCTAGTATAAATCTCTTCTGGATCATGCTCTACCCAGTCCTTATGAGGATAAGACTGCTTAAACTCAATCTGTGACTTAGTTATTTCATTAAAATTAGAATCATACAGTATAGCTCTTGAGCTAGAAGTTCCTTGATCTATAGCGAGAAAGTATTTTTTTTTACTCACAAGGTATTTATACCAAAGAGTCATCTTTTAAATTCAAACTAAGTTAAAGAAGTACCCTCAGTTGTTTTAAACACATCAACAGCATAACGTTCGTTTTCTTGATTCTCAGAAGGAGAAGCTGCAAGAATTTCATTATCAACTGTATTATTTGCTTCACGGTTCTCAATCTCAGCTTTCTTATCATTGGCTTTCTCTTTAGCTAACTCTTGTAACCCTTTTTTAAATGTTTCAATTTTTCTAGCAGCAGCTAAACTAAAATCTTCAATCTTAGCTTTAGCCCGCTCTTGAGTTAATTCACTAGTATAAACTCCCACTAGAGTATTTTTATAACCAGTTATTAAAGATAACTGTAATGATTCTGCTCGATTCAAGACAGTTTGAGGATTTTTATTACTTAAACCAGCTTCAAGACCAGAAGAACCAGACTTACCATTAAACATATCATCTAAAACTGCTTCTATAGTCTCTGGGCCATAACCCTCCTTCTCTAACTGTTCCTGTAAATCTAGTTTGATTTGATTAGGATCTAGATGTCCACTTAAAGATAGGGCATATTGATCTAGTTGTTCACTTACACCTTTTTGTTGCTGTGGAGTTAAATTACCTAATCCCTGAGCAGCTTTTTCTGCAAGTGGGCTTACAAACACATGCTCCTCAGCAGCACCAGCAGCACCCCAAGCATTTTTATTACCAAAAAGCTGAGTGAGAATAGTCGCAGCAGCAGTAAAATAATCGCCTACACCACTAGCAGAAGGAGTCGAAGTAGTGGAAGAATTATTAGAAACAGGCTGCGTTAAATTAGTAGAAGGCGGAACATAAGTTCCTCCAACAGAAACAGGTGCAAGTGCAAACTCTAACCTAAACCGAAAAATAATCTAACCCTCCGAAACTTAACTAAAAAAATACGATAGCCAAACGGCTACCATACTTCACCAAATATTTACATAAATTTAGTTATAAGACGGTTAAGGTTAAGACGAAAACGCAGAAATTGAAGATTTCAAGCAGTTTCTTAAAGAGCTATATCCACATTACGAGTAATCATAATCTGTAATTCCTGCCCCTTATCTATAGCAGCAGAATCACCCCTCGAAAAAAGTGCTATGACACTTCCACCGAGTAAAGAACCAGCTACTGGTAAGCCTAAGGTAGCTACAGAAACCACTTGACCAGTTTTAGTACTTAAAAGAGCATGAGTCGGGTCCATAGCTTTATCAGAGAAACCAGTCTGCGGGTCTAATAGACCTTCTTTATTAACTATCCCTTCCACAAAGGTAAGTCTTGCGTCTAATGGTACATAATCTCCTTGAGGTGTAACCAGTGAATCTAAGCTAATTTCAAGCACGCCAGATTTACTTAAAAACCTAGGACGCTTTAAATCAGAAACTTTACCGCGAATCCATGAAGACTTAGGTACTATAAGCTTTTTATAATCACCAGTTAAATAGAAATCCTCTAAAACTCTAGCTTTAAAATCGTCTCCCAGCTCTGATTTCTTCGCCGTAAGTGGAGTTTCCACTATGATTCTGAGCCTGGCTTGAACGGGAACCTGCCCTGTAGCAGTATTTAATTTAAAAGGTGCAGCGGCGAAATTAGAAAGACTTTTAAAATCAACTGGATCATTAGTGACCGCCTCGAAATCATCAAGATTAACTTTAGATGAATCTCTCACATTAATACTCATATCTGACATATCCATAACTGAAGCAGATTTTACTGCAAGTGGACTGGTAAATAACAGAGAAGCTAAGCAGAGAGAAGACTTTAAAACCTTAGAGTTAAAATATTTTTCCGCTACACGCCATAAATTCATAACAGTGAGTGAATGCATAAATTAATTATAACTCTAAAAAGCAAAAGGGGACTGCTCGCAAGCGTAGAAGTTTAAGCTATATTCCAGTACTTATGTGCCTGAATCCCGATTCTTAAAATTTCAGGATATTTTTTTAAAAGCTCTAATATACGAGCCTGATTCTCTTTAACATTATTCCAATCTGCGACTAAGAAAAATGGTTTTGAAAACCGCTGCGCCACTCCATTTCCTACGTTTTCGCCAGCCTCATTATCAGTGAATAGAACTTTTGGTAAAAGTGTATTCTCTAAAAAAGCGACAGCTTTATCATCAGCTATAACGAACTTAAGTTCATGAGCTAAAGCATAGACTCTTTCATCACTAGGCTCACCAGCCTCACTATAAATCGCTTTAGGACTGAAAGTTAACCAAAGGGACTGCTCATTCGTCATCCTCAGCCTTGAACTTGCACGTTCAATAGCAGTCCCTCTATGAAACTGCCCCTGAACAAAAATATAATCCAGCACAGTCTCCGCATATTTACCAGTCATCGCTGATTCTAAAGCTACTTTATAACCATGATTATTTAAAAATTTAATAAAAGGTACTATATCCTGTTCAGTAGGCTCGCCTCCAGTAATCACCACTCTTTTTAAGCTTGAGTTCATAATCTGCAGCTGTTCTAAAATTTCTTCATAATTTAGAATCTGCTCATTCTTAGTTCCCAAAGCCCAAGTTTTCTTTTCATCACAGAAGAAACATCTCACCGAGCAGCCTTGAAGCCGAATAAAAAAGCTTGGTACTCCAAGAAACATACCCTCACCTTGAACAGTCTCAAAAATCTGCACCTGATTATCAGTTTTATTTAAAGTTAAACTACTCATAGTCACATTCTTTCCTTAATCTTGAATTTACATTCTTAATAACGGTACTCAACACAAGGGTTTTCAAGAGATACTAAATATAGGATCATCCACCCCAGCATCTTTAAAGCCCCTTGCCCTTAAATGACAAGCATGACATTTACCACAAGGCGGAAACACCCCACTATAACAAGTATGAGAATAGGCTAAAGCCTGCATACATTCATCACCTAAAGATTGAGCTAATCTTACAGTATCAGCCTTATTTAAATACATAAGTGGCGTATGAATCTGAATATTTTTATCAGTTCCGAATAAAGCTAAATTAATAGTGTTCTGCATAGAATCTATAAAAGTCTGACGACAATCAAAATAGCCCGCATAATCAGTTTCACAAACCCCAGTAACTATATGCTGAGCTTTAAAGTCATAAGCGATATTAGCAGCGAGCGAAAGAAATAATAAATTCCGTGCTGGAACGAAAGTCTGCGGCACTCCCCCAGTAGTAAATTCTTCTAAATTTTCATGCGTTAATAATTCTGCATTAGAACTCAAAAGAGAGCTAGCTCCCCTTAAAGCTTCTGAAATGTTTATGAATATCGTCTCTAGGTGAGCGAACTCAGCGATTTTTTTAGCAGATTCTAATTCCATACTGTGTCTTTGACCATAATCAAAAGTGACAAGCTGAATATATTTTTTCCTTAAAGCCTTATCTAAATTAGGATAAAAATTATTTAAAACCCAATAAAGACAAGTAGTACTGTCTTGACCACCAGAAAATACGACTACAACCTTATCACAGGATTCCAAAGTCCCATTTCCCTTGTTGCTATAACCCTCTATTTTTTGGTCTCCATTCATTTTATTACTAAAGAGTCTTCGCTAATTCCTTGTCACCAAGAACAACTACTGGCTTAATCGCAATACCACCCCTAGGCATAAAATCCCCAACCACTTTTAAAACCTTAGTCTTTAAAAGGCTCTGCAAATCATTCGCTATCTTATTAATAACAAATTCATGAAATATCCCAGTATTTCTGTATGAAAAAAGATATAGCTTTAAAGATTTACTTTCGACGATAAACTCATCTGGAATATAACTAATATAGATTTTCGCAAAATCTGGCTGTGCCGTCTTTGGGCAAAGACAGGTAAATTCATGACAATCTAAGTTAATAATATAATCATTAGCCTTAGAGAGATTTGGAATAGCTTCTAAGTTAGCCTCTTCAGGCGAGCTTGGGTATTGGGTCTCAGTATTACCTAATAAATTTAAATTTTCAGCACCAGATAGCATATTATTCCAATAATAATACACTAACTCCACAGCAGTACCACAAACGCAGAAATTGGAATTCGGCAACAGTGCCATAATCTTAAACTTGTGAGAGAATCTTATTAGATGTATTCGATCAAAGTACTAGTCATTGGAGATAACGCTTTTGCTAGATCAGTAATAGAAAAGTTTAGCTATGACAATAATGAACAGAAACTAGAAATCATCTCTATCTCTAAGCAAGAAAATTTTTCAAATCTCTGTGAAAATATTTACCTTCCAGAATATGATATCGAAAAAATTATAGATATAGTCTCAGCCAGAAGAATTAGCTTAAGCATAGCTTGCTCAGAAAAATTAATAGCTTCAGGAATAGTAGAAGCTTTTCAGGAACAGGGTTTAAACATATTCGGACCAACCAGTACCTCTACTGAAATCTGCTTCTCTCACCATGCCGCTAAAGAATTTATGCACCAGAACTTAATTCCAAGTGAGCCTTATGTGAGCTTTGATAGTAAAGAAGTCTGCCTTGCTTATTTAGCTCACTTAAATTTTCCAGTAATTATCAGACCCGACTTTCTTTTCGAGACTAACTATGAAAAGAAAGTTTTTATCGCTGATGATATTAATAATGCCACTGCCTTTATTCAAGAGTATTTTTCACAGCCATTTTTAAGTACTTATAAAAAACGCCTCATTATCGAGGCATATTCAGAGGGTGAAGAATTCTGTACCAGTATCTTATACGATGGCAGCACAGCTCTAAGCCTTGTGCCAATAAAAATGTACAGAGAATATAATGAATATTCACTAACTTTTAATGAAAAATCTGCTAATTCGTTTTCTGACGGGAGTGCAGATCAACTGCAATTAGAAATTAATGAGAAAATTATCAAACCCTTTCTGAATGCTTTATCCCAAAACAATGAGGGTGAAGAAAGCGCAGAAAATAGAGATTCACAGCAATCTTTTTCAGGTTTTATCAGCTTCATAACCAAGCTAAATCCTGATGGGGAGATCATTTTAGATCGCTTCGAAGTCTTAGCCCCCGACTTAAGTGCTGAATTAAGCCTAGATTTAATCGAAGAAAACCTTTTCGATCTTTTATTCTCTTGCACTCAAGGAAAATTAAATTTTTATCGTGATGGTCTTAGATATGTGCACTTAACTGGTGTTGCTGTGGATTTAAATTACAGTAAAGCTGCTTCATCTTACTTAAATGAAGAAAGTTTTTTACAGATAGAAAGGACGGCTTCTGACGCTAATTACAGAATTAAAGTTCAGATACTATCAAGTGAGCTAAAAGATTCGGTTAGATTATTTATCTACGCACCTACTGAAATAGAAGCGAACAACTTTATGATGACAGTGGCTACCGAGTTAAATCTTTTTGATGAATCTGAAAGCCTTCTTTAATTTTATCTAAAGATAACTTGTCATATATAATTAAACTATAGTGCAAAATTTACTATACATAGGTATTTCTATACCAAATCAGAGAACTAATCCATTAGCTCATAAGCTAAGTTTTTGCACGGCAGCTGAACTCAGTAAATTAAAAATTTCCCAAGATGATATCAGTAATTTTTTAGAATTTTTAAGCGATATTCCTTGTATAGAAGAACTTACGCTGGTCTCTACCTGTAATCGTTTTGAGCTGATTATCTTTTTAAAAGATAAATTTATTACAGATGATCCATACCTCAGAAAAGATTTAGCTAAACAAATCGAAAAAAAAATTAATCACTACATAGAAAGAGAAGTTAGCTTCGCTTTTCTTTTTAATGAAGAAGCTCAATTACAAATACTTAGAACTTACTGCGGCTTAAATAGTGGTCTTGTAGGCGAGTCAGAGATTAGCATTCAGTTTAATGGTGCTTTTAAACAAGCTCTAAATCTTGGTTTCCTAAAAGAACAAGGTTCAAAACTTTTAGAAAAAGCTCAATCTTTAAGAGATTTTTTTAATAAACATATATATTTAAAACCTGTCTCCTACTGTGATATAGCTATCCAAAAAGCTTATATGAGTTTAAGCTTAATGGCTCCTTTAAGAACAGCTACTATACTAGGCTCTGGCAGTACCGCAATTCAATCCTGCTTATCATTAGTTAATAACCTCAGCTTTTCTGCACCGAATCTGACCTTAATACACCGAGTAAGCTCTGCCTCTGTGCAAATTCAAAATTTCAAAGAGAGTCCAAATCTAAGCTTCATGAATTTCATTCGTTCTAAAAAGAATGGTTACAAAACAGAAAAAGTAGAAAAAGCTTGTATGAATTCAGATTTAGTAATTTTTGGTATAGATGCTAAATCGCCTGTAATCAGCTTCCCTGATAACTCTAAAGCTGTAATTCTTGACTTTAACTCTAACCCATCATGCATAGTAAACTCTAGACTTAAAGGAAGTAGCTACATAGGCTTAGAGACTTTAGATAAATATGTCAGGGAGTATTCTTACAGACAGAATAATGATTTTGATTTATTAAGTAGACTCAGCATCGGTGAAGATTTTATAATTTCACAGATTGATAGTCCAAAGACACTGTTACTGAACGTACAAGTTCAAGGCTGAGGAGGACGAATGAACGCAGTGTCTTAAAATCTGCGCTGCCAACTAAGTTTTCTCTGATTAACCCACTCTGGCAGTGTTTCAGCATTATAGGCAAACTGTGCAGCTTCTAGCTGTTCCATTGTTAAATTCGTAGCTTCCCCAAGAAAAGCATTATTTAATGAAGCATTTTCAAGAGAAGTATTTAAAAGATTTGCAGTCCCGAAATTAGCCCCATCAAGAATAGCATCTTTAAAATTAGCACCTTCTAAATTAGCTGAACGGAAATTTGCAGCAGTTAAATTAGCTCCTTTAAAATTAGCGTTTCGCAAATCAGCACTCATAAAATTAGCACCTTGCAACTGTGCTTTTTCAAAATTAGCATCAAAAGCCACTGCATTTTCAAAATAAACTTCTAAAAAACTTGTCTCTTTCAAATTAGCCCTAGCAAGTAAAGCACCCTCAAAAAGGACATTTTTACCAGCAGCACCATAAAAATTAGCATCAGTTAGCTCAGCAGCTCTTAATTTCATATGATCCATTTTCGCCCTAATAAAATTTCCTTCTTTAAGGACAGCTTGACTCATATCAGCACCATCAAGCTTCGCACCTCTAAATTGAACCTGCTCTATAACAACGCCTCGCATATCTACTTGTCTTAAATCACTCTGAATAAAACGATTTAAGTATTTAAAATTGATACTTTTTAAATCTAATCCAGATAAATTTATTTTCTCAGTATACTCAGTACCTTTAGCTGTAACCTTTCCAACACCCTGCTCCTCTAAAATCAGCAACAAGAGTGCATTAGTAATAACCCCCGGATATTTAAGACCTGTAAGTGGGGCTTCTTCTATGACTTCCTCTGAGTCTTCATGCTTTTCATGAGGTGAAACATATTTTTCTATAAGAGCTTTAAGTTCAGGATCTATAGTACCCTTGTAAGCCTCTGGCAGTTTATGATTCACCTTAATATATCCGATTAAAGCTTTTCTTTTTTCATCTTCATAAAAGCTCTGACCATAATAATAAAGTCCTACGCTTCCAGCTATACCGACGAGCAAAATAAGCTGTAAAAAAACACTTTTCAGAATAGCTTCAAAATCATTTAAAGTCTGTACATTAGCCCTTAAATATTTTTCAAAACGAACAAAAACATTTCTAGAATTAATCTTCGCAAGAAACTCTTCATCACTTAAAGCCTCATCAATAATCTTAAGATCTTTAGAGAGATTTTTCTTAAGCTCATTTATTTCTTCACTTGACTGCTCAACAGCAGGATCAGCAAATTGCCCTTCATTCTCTAAATCATCTTCACTGACTTGATTTTCATCATTTACAGCATCTAAATCTTCCACGTCAAAATCTAACTCCGCAGGGGATTCTACGGATACATCTATTTGATTTTCGTCTAAGCTTACATCATCAGCCATTTTCAAAATCGAAAAATACTAAAAAAGTATTTTTCATTAAGTATTTAAATACTTCACTGGATCGAAAGTACCACTCATAATATTCCCCCTAATCTCTTTAGCTAAATTAATCAGGTAGGTCAAATTATGTATACTCAAAAGCGTTCCAGCAGTAATTTCATGGACCTTCCATAAGTGCCTAATGTAGGCACGGCTGTGATTAGCACAGGTATAGCAAGGGCATCCCTCAACTAGTGGAGAGAAGTCCTCTGTATATTTCTGATTCTTAATCTGCATGCGCTCACCATTAAAATCAAAAAAACCACCATGGCGAGCAATGCGAGTCGGCATAACACAATCAAACATATCAATCCCTGCAGCAATCGCTTTTACTATATCCTCTTTAGTACCTATCCCCATAAGATACCTAGGTTTATTTTCTGGTAACAATGGTGTAGTAAATTCCACTATTCGATCTATATCTTCCCTGCTTTCACCTACGGAGACTCCACCAATAGCGAATCCTGGAACATCTAAGCTCGAAATAAATTCTGCACTCTGCTTTCTAAGGTCTTCATAAATTCCACCCTGCACTATAAGAAACAAAGCCTGATCCTCAGCTCTAGCATGAGCTTGCACACAGCGTTCAGCCCAAGCATGTGTACGCAGCATTGCTTCACAAGCTTCTTCGTGAGTAGCATTACCCTGCGGGCAATGATCAAAGGCCATGATAATATCAGCACCTAATTTATTTTGCGTTAGAATGGAGTCCTCTGGACTCATAAAATGCTTCTGACCAGTGACTGTATCAATAAACTCAGCTCCAGCATCGGAGATTTTACACTTATTAATTCGCATTTGCGAAAAAATCTGAAAACCTCCCGAATCTGTTAAAAATGGTTTTTCAAAATTAGTCCATTTATGTAAACCACCAGCCTTAGCTATCAAATCAGCCCCTGGCCGCAAAAATAAATGATAAGTATTAGCTAAACTAATTTCAGTACCACAGGCACGAACCTGATCATAGGTCATAGCCTTCACCGTAGATTGCGTGCCTACTGGCATAAACACTGGAGTCTCTATATCACCATGTGGAGTAGTGATTATCCCTGCACGGGCTTTATTTTGCTTTGCTATTAATTCATAAGTAACTGCCATAAAATTTTAGAGATAACTATAAAACTCTACACTATTTCATTGCCCCTAACTTAAGCTGGGCGTATAATGGTTATAGTAATAAATATAAACTACACTTATATTTTACTTGGTAAAGAAGAGGTGGAACTGCTTGAATGAAGATAGAGATAGAGACAAACAGATTCCCTGTATAGTCGGTAAAGGTTTAATTACTGCTAAAAAAGATATGATCAGAGTACTAAAAGGCTTTGATCACGTTAAATTTATAGATGAAATAGACGGTCAAGTCTTTACAGAAAGTGAAGCTTTCGTTGTCGAGGTCTTCGTTTCTGATTCTGAAGGAACTTTAATCTTCAATAGAAGAATTCATATAAATGTTAATTCATTTGACTACTTGAGGATAATGGAAAATCAACCAGGTCACGTAGAATTAGTAGACGGCCATAGGGTACTTAAATTATATGCGATGACTGATCCATTCGAGAACAAGGAAATTCTCATGAATGAAGTCATCGAAAATCGTAATAACTTTGATGGTTATTATGAAGAAGACGACATAATATTTGACGATGATTTCTAAGCCTCTCAATTTACAGACCCTCACCCATTTCTTCAAGCAAGTATTTAAAAATCAATCAAACGTTCTCTCTGCGTTCGTTATCATTATCATTGGCATGCTTTTAGTGCCTCTGCCAAGCTTCATACTCGACTTAGCTTTTGTTTTAAATTTTTCTTTTGCTATAGGTATCATCCTAGTTACCATGCATATCAATGAACCTTTAGAGTTCAGTACTTTCCCCACCCTCCTTTTAATCATCACTTTAGCGAGATTAGCCCTAGAGATTAGTGCGACTAGATCTATTTTGATCAGTGGTCACGCTGGTAATGTTATACACTCTGTCGGGGAATTTGTTGTCGGTGGTAATTTTGTCGTCGGGATAATCATCTTCTTAATTTTATTTATAGTTAACTTTATCGTTGTTACACAAGGTGCAGGCAGAGTATCAGAAGTCGCTGCTAGATTTGCGTTAGACAGTATGCCTGGTAAACAGCTAGCTGTAGATGCTGACCTGAACGCAGGTCTAATCGACGAAGCACAGGCTAAAGAAAGGCGTAAATCTATAGCAAGAGAAGCCGATTTCTACTCTACTATGGATGGTGGCTCTAAATTTGTGAAGGGTGATGCTGTAGCATCTATTATCATTGCTTTAATAAATATAGTGGCTGGTTTCATTATCGGTATGGTGCAGCTACAAATGTCTGCTGGAGAAGCTGCTTCACTATTTACTTTATTAACCATCGGTGAAGGTCTTGCTTCACAAATACCAGCTCTTGTAATCAGTGTTGCAACAGGTATCTTAGTTACTCGTTCTAATCCAGACATAGAATTTGCTACAGACATGGGTAACCAACTCTTTAAGAGAAAAGAAGTTATCGGAATCTCTGCGGGAACTATGTTTATACTTGCACTCGGTATCCGAGGAGCCTTCTTCCCATTTATGATAGTGGCTTTAGGACTTGGCTGGTGGGCTTACAGCAAATATAAGAATGAAATAGAGTTAAAGGAAGCTACTGAAGCGAATAGAGCTGCGACTGATGCCGAACAAGCCGAGATGACTCACCATGAGAAACTTAAGCAGAAAGAAAAAGACAACAGTCCTGAAGCAGTCTTAAAATTACTAAAAGTCGATCAAATCGAATTAGAGATAGGTTATAAACTAGTAGGACTTATAGATAAAAAACAAAATGGTGATCTAATGTCACGTATAGGACAAATACGCAGACAAATAATGGTAGATCTTGGTCTGCCAGTGCCTCCAGTAAGAGTTCATGACAACTTAGCGGAATTAGGTGCTGATGAATATCAGATAAAGCTTAGAGGCTGTGTAATTGCGAAAGGTAGTGTATCAATAGACGCTTTCCTTGCAGTTAATACTGGTCTAGTTGATCCGATGGCAGAGCCACTCAAAGGTACAGAAACCGTAGAACCCAGCTATGGCTTGCCTGCCACTTGGGTAAAAGGGGATGAAAAAGATAGAGCTGAATCACTAGGTTATACAGTAGCTACCCCATCTTCAGTAATAGCCACCCACTTAACAGAAGCAATTAAAATTTTCGCTGGTGAAATAGTCTCTAGGCAGAGCTTAGTAGCCATGCTAGAGGAAGTTAAAGAGTTTAATGAAAGTATAGTAGAGGAAGTATCTAGTCTTTTAAGTAAAGGAGAATTATTAAATATACTTTCAGGCTTATTAAGTGAACAGGTCTCAATCAGAGACTTCTCACTAGTTTTAGAAAATATCGCCAACAATGCTAAATTAAATAAGGATAAAGACTTCCTTGTAGAAAGGGTCAGAGAAGGGCTTAGCCGTCAAATCGCTTCACAATATTTAGTCGATAACGTTCTAAACTGCATGACATTCCATCCCGCAACAGAAGAAGATATGCTTAAATCCTTACATTTAGACAAACTTGCATTAGAACCAAGCAAGGCTAAAACTATATTAGGACAGATTAATCAAGGTTTTGAGGAGGTATCTTCTCAAGGTTTACCTCCAGTACTTCTTTGTAATGGGAAAATCAGATTACCTTTAAGACGGATACTCGAAAGATCTCTTCCACAGCTTGCTCTTCTGTCTTATAATGAAGTGCCTACAAATATAGATGCCCAATCAGTACTAACTATAGGCGAATAGTAGTATTTAATATTTTATTTTTACGGGGAATAAAAAGACTAATATTCTTTAATCAATTCAAAAGGCAGCATGAAAAAAAATTTAAATAGACTAAAGAACGCCGCACGATGTGCAATTTCAAAGCTTATGCAGTGGTCTCGACTAGGCTACATAGTTTGTTTTGTAGCAGTACTTGCCTTAAATAGCTGTGCAAACGAATTCGAGACAGAGGAAAGCACTTGGGAATTAGTAACCACCTCTTTAAAAGGCGTAGAAGCCTATGTAGATAAAAACAGAGTCGAATGCGACAAAACTATGTGTAAGGCATGGACTAAATTGGTCTTTCTCGAAAGTACAAGTTTCTCTAAGGATGAATTTAAAGACAGTGATAATCCTCAGATAAATTTAAACTCTAAACGAATTGATTCGATGATCTATTTTTATTGCTTTGCTAAAAAATCTATGATGACTTCATATCAACTTTATGATGCAAATAATAAACTTATCAATACTCGCTGGATCAACAAACCAGAGCTTACTTACGTCCAACCAAACTCAATAGAATACGATGTTTTTCAATACGTCTGCAGACCACTTCTTGAAGAAAAAGACAAAGAATCTGTTAATGAAACATAAAAAATGTGTATAAGTTTAATAGATAATAAATAATTAGTTTTAGGCATAAGGGGGAGCATCATGTCTGAATACAGTCTAAATGGACTCGATGAACAAAGTACTCGAATTAGTACGAGTAATAATTTCGTTAAAAATAATTCTAATCTAAATACAAAAAATCTTACACCTGAAGCTTCTAAGCAAGCTGCCATATTTTCCGATTCAGCCGATTCGCTAGGAAGCGGTGATGGCTTAGCCGCTGGTATTTCGAATATTCTAAATGGCTTAGAGCAAATTAATTCTAATACACGTGAAACTGAAGATTTTAATTTAAGTACTGGTCAAAGAGAAGCTCTACAGAAAAATGTCAGCAGCCTTCTTGAAAATTTAGATAAAGTAAGTAACGGTAACGGTTCTAATGAAATTAAAGAACAACTAAATGCTTTAAATTTAAAACTCAAAATCAATTCTCCAGAAGAAAAAGAATTCATTAAGCATTTTAATGAAACTCAGATCATTGATAGCAAACCAGATTTGTTAGGTATTTTTGATCACATAAGTAATTTAACTGATTTAGTAACTAGAAATTTTGAAATGAATCAAAAGCATATAATCACTTTAAGTAAATCAAAAGAGGATGAAAAAGATCAAAGCATAGCTCTTCTAAATAAAGAAACTTCTGTACTCGAAAAAGAAATTAACATAAACGGTTTACAAGACGCTTTCTTAGAGTTTGGCTCTAAAACTTTAGATGCTGACGGAAAACATGTTTTACTTGGAATAGATGGTTTAAAAACAAATCAAGAAACACCTAAAAAATTCAATGCTGCATACCTTTTCAATACAGATTCTGGGGAAATAGAAAGCAGTTTTTCACATCCAGAGTTTAGAGATTCTAAAACTTTTAAAGGCGCTGAACTACAAGGAAATTATGTTTCAATAAATAGTGACGGCTCTGAATATATCTTTAGTCGAGATGGTGAATTTCAAAATAAATTTACCGCTCCTGGACTTAATAACAAAATTTCAGAAAGTAAAGTAATCGGTAACGAACTTTATGCAGTGGCTGCTGCTAGCGAAAAAGAAGATGGTCAAATCGTTGGTGCTTTATTTAAGTTCGATATTAAATCTGGAAAACTTTCTGGAGAATTTAAAAGCACAAGCGCAGATCCATCTGGGACATTCGGCTCCAATATTCAACAAGGTGATCATGGCAGACTGTTTATCACAGAAAGCATCCAAAAAAATACCAATACTGGCGTGAGTAATTCTGGAAGAATACACGTCTTTAACAGTGAAAATGGTGAATTTGAGAAAGTTCTAGAAAGTGAAGATGATATTCAAGGGCTTGGATATTTCGGCAGCAATCTTGCAGTTAATAATAAATACCTTGCAGTAGCATTGCAAAGCGATGATGAAACAAATTTAGTAGGTAGTAAAGTTCATGTCTTTGATTTAAGAAAAGATCAGCAGGCTTATAGTATCAGATTAGAAGATTTTGGAGCGAAGCTTGATGGCAAGATAGCCCTAGACGGTGATAAGTTACTAGTCTCATCTGTCACTCAAGGTGGCAGGTCTGGTATTTATGAATTTGATTTATCCACCAGAGAAAAAAATTTAGAAAAGTTCACTAATATTCTTAAGGAAGATCTAGATACTTTATCTACCGTCAAAGAAAGCTTAGTCGTAAACAGACTTAAGGCAGACAATCTTGAAGTTAAAGCAGAAGAAAAAACTGCGGTTAGAAAAGAGAACTTAGAAAAATTTACAGAATATCAAACGAGAGATACTGGAATTAGTAAGAACGAATCTGTAAGAGAAGTTAATAGAGAGAAAGTAATTACATATATTAAGCATTTAGAGCAATCTCTAGGAAACAATTCAAATAATCTCGACTTGTTTGGAGTGCAAACAAACGCAGTAGGTTCAAAAGCTTTAGATTTATTACCTTAATATAAATCTGTTATCACAAGAGCATTATGTGGAATAACTAGTATATAAGTAAGGATTTAAAGTATTCTTGCTTTTATATAAAGGAGAGTCGATGATGACTTTTTTCCTCATGATTTGTCATAAATTTTCAGCTTACAATCGCTTCTTGTTATTCACCATTATATTCACTCAGGTTTATAGTGCCTCAGCCAGTCTCGGTGTTATAAGCTTGACTGAAAGTAACAGTATTTTTATAGATGAAGCTTTAAGAGTAAGTATCAAAGAAAGAATATTAAGTAAAAAAGATGCGACAGAGGATAGCAAAAACCCTAATCAAAAAAAAGCACCAATTAAATTAGCCACCGCCCCAAGAATAGGACCAGTTACAGTAAAAATCGATATTAACCCATTAAATATAAATCGCAATCAAGCGAGTTTAAATCTAGATATTATGGAATCATTAGATTTATTAACTCACAAAAAAGAATTTACTTACGAGACTATAGATTTCAAGAGAATCAAACGCTATGTCTCATTAGACACTGTTAATTCTTTTGTCGACACAATTAAAGAAGAATTTTCACCTGTAGAATAAGTATTTAAGTTTATTGAAGATATTGTATCCGCTGTAAAACTCTTAGAAAACTCTTTCAAAATCAGCTCTGCTGGATCTATTATCGAATATTTACCCAAGAGGTGCTTTAGTAGAGCGTAGTGTGTGCAACCTAGTATTAAAATATCTTGGGACTGTTGTTGAACTCCAACTTCTGCGTTTTCGTCGTTTTCTAAATTTCTTAGATATTCTGTTTCTAGAACTGACAGAGCTTCATCAAAATTAAATTTTTCAATCAAGGGTACTAGCTTAGGACAGGCTATAGGATTTACTTTCAATGCTAAATTTTTATATTTTCCTGAAGCAATATTAGCTTTAGTAGCTAAATAATATAAATTAGTAAAAGCTAGCGCCTCTTTTTCTTTTTCAAGAAAAGAATTTAAAGCAGTAAAAAGATTTAAAGTCTTAAATTTATATGCTGAGAAATCTAAGTCCTCAAAAAGGTTAGAGCTAGTATTACAAGCAGAAATAAAATAATCTATACCCAAATTAGCCGCAAAATCAGAGAACTCGTGAACATACCTTTTTATATCTTCTAGAGACCTCGCTCCATAAGGGGCTCTGGCTGAATCTGCAATATAGTGAATCTCTATCTTTAGCCCTGGAACATTAGTTTCACTAATTGCACCTTGTGCAGCGGTTTCTTTATTTATATCTTTAAAAAACTTTAAAAATTCTCTTAAAACTGAAAAGCCACCAATCCCCGAGTCATAGAAAGCAAGCCTAAGTGTGTTTTCAGAATTCATATTTAAGATTATTTATTTAAATACTTTATAACACCTGAAGCAATATGCTTAGCAAGCTGATCTTGGTATTTATCTGAAGCAAGTTTTTTACGCTCTTCACGATTAGTCATAAAACCTAACTCAAGAAGGACTGAGGGGGCTTTATTATGCTTACAAACCCAGAAGGCAGCCTTCCTAATATTACGATTTGGCATCCCTGTTTCTAAAATCTCTTTATGCATCACTTTCGCAAGCTCATAGCCTGAATCTGAATAATAATAAGTCTGTAAGCCATCCATGGCACTATTCGTCGCTAAAGCATTTACATGCACTGAAACGAACATATTAGGAGAAATACTTTTAGAAATTTCCACTCTTTCAGCTAACGATAAAAATCTATCCTCTGATCTAGTCATAAAAACCTTTACTCCAGCCGTTTCTAAGAAGGCTTTAGTTTTTTTAGCGATAGCTAAGGTTATGTCCTTTTCTGCATGCCCATCATAGAGAGCACCCGGATCATAACCTCCATGACCTGCATCTAAAACGACTTTCTTTTCTAATTTTTCATGCACTGGCAGATCCGAGGGTAACCCTTCTTTTATAATCGTGTCAGAAGGGACAGTAGAGACTGGATCAGTCAAAGCTGGCTTTACAACATCATTAACAGCTGGCTTAGTAATTAAATCCTTCTTGTTAGTAGGAATGATGGTAAGCGTAAGTGTCTTTTTATCTACAGAGGTAGAAATATCAGCATAAAGATTTTCATTTTTTAAATCAAAAACCACTCTAGTAACGGGCGTACCTAAAGTAGCTAAACCATACCTCATACCAGATACATACTGAGTCGGTTTAAACTGATTCGCTCTTAAATTTTCATCAAAAACGATACCAACTAAATCAAGTACATATCGTTCAGGTTTTTTTAAATAAAGGAATTTATAATCTATCTCTTTAGTAGACTCCACTATAAAAACAGTACCCTTATCTGCCTTGTCTAAAAGGCTCATGGTGAGCAACTTTCCACCTTTAACTAAACTAATAGCATCTGCCTTATCTGAATTCCCACCTACAATAATTAACTGTTTTTCATCAGCACTTATTTTAATTTCACGCTGTTCATACTCCTTAGCACCACTAAGTACTATGCGAGTAGTCGAGTTATTAAATTGGCTTACTTTAATAGATTCTGCACCATTAGTAGTATCTAATTTAAGAGCTGGATTTGCTAAAGCAGAACCAACGATATCCACGACCAATCTAGCTGGATTATCTAAAACGAAAGAACGCACATTCAGTGGGCGATCCGCAGACAAATATAAGCTACCAGTCTTAAGCTTAACGTCAGTTATTTTAGAGACTTCTACTTCTAAATTAAAGTAAATGCTCTGCCCAATATTATCAATCTTGACTTTATCAAGGAGTGCCTTATCTGTAGACTGAATCACTACGCGCACCACGTCATTTTCAAACTGAGCCACTGTAACCTTATTAATAGCACCAGAGTCTAAATCGAAAATCTGTTTAGGACCCTTAAGCCTAGCATCGTATATATCAAAGACCAAACGATCTGGGCTTGCGTAAAGCTTTTTAGCAAACTTAATAGTAGAAAAAGAATTATGAGGAACCTTTAAAATACCATGCTTTAAAGTTACATTCTGTATAGAAATAACCTTATCCTCTGCCTGAGCGCTTAAAAAGCCTGTACTTAAAAATGTAAAGAATAATATAGCTATTAAGCCGAATTTATTGAGGATCTTATTTTGTTTTAGGAGCATAGTTAGCATTAGGGAACCTGTAATAAATATTATGACACTATATTGCATTGTGGCAAACAAACCATGTTTATCTGCAATAAATCCAAGTAATGGCATAGCAATAACAGCAAAGCCCCACGGTACACCCATTATCAAGCTACTTGCAAGAGAAGCCTTTTCTGGAATTAGATTCTGGGCCATTGAGATAAGCTGAGCTTGAGTGAGATTCAGAATAAAACCTGCAACAAAAAGAATTAAAATATTCGAGTTTTGAAAAAAAACAAGAAAAAGTGGTGCTGATAATAATAAGCTAAGTAAAATAACTGTAAAATTTCCAAGTCGTTTAATAAAATAAGGTCCAGCAAAGCTTCCTAAGGCTACAGAAACAAAAAATAAAGTAGAAGCAAAGGCCCCTTTTTCTATGCTTCGATGAACATCATCAAAAAACAACTCTGGTAAAAAAGTATCAAAAGTAACTATTATTAAAGTTCGTGAAAAAGTGAAAATGACTAGTAGAACTAAAGTCCAGAACTTTAATTTAAAAAGACTAAGCTTAAACCTTGGTATAGCCTTAGAGCTACTAGTTTTAGAATCTCTAATAAATATAATCATTAAAATTGCTCCAAGGGCACAGCAAGGTATCGCAAAAGCTAAATTCTTGTTCTGAGGCGGACTGCCAATTAAAAAATAAGCGAGTAATGGACTTAAACCTGCTCCAAATGAACCATAGAAAATGAACTTGGCAATGGCTTGCTGCTGCTCATTTTTATGAGCTAAAGCCCCGACATATGCTACTGACGCTGGATGAAAAGCAGCGTTTCCCATCGCCGCAATAGTCAAAAAAATTAACATCTCATTTAAAGACCTAACAAAAGGAATCAATGATATGAAAACACCACTAAGAAAAGTCCCAGACACCATAATAAGTAAATCTTTCGTGAATATAGATTTTCCCAATGGAGAACTGGCTAAAGGCCCTTCTAGGGAATAATCTAATTTAAGATTTCGCTGCTTATCACTGAGCCAACCAAATACTGGCTGTAAAAAAAAACTCAAAAGAGCTGCATAGGTACTAAAAAAACCTAACTGAGCTAAATTCAAATTAAAATCACGCAGCATAAGAGGCATTATAGTTGGAACAAATTTTGCATAAATATCATTCAAGAAATGCGAAACATTTAAAACCCTTAAAGCCAATTTATTTTTTTTTGAAGACACTAATAAGATTCTATCGTTTTCTTATACGCTTGCTATTATTATTTCTCTGTGAAAATAGCGATATTAGGTAGTACTGGATATACTGGAGTTAAGCTCATAGAGCTGCTTTTAAATCATCCTTTTGCTGAAATTGTTTTCATCAGCAGTGAGCAATATCAAGATAGAAAATTCTCAGAAATTTATCCCGCCTTTATAAATATTTTTGATCAAATCTGCCTTAGTACGGATGAATTAATTGACAATACTGAAAAATATAAACCTGAGGTAATTTTCTTTGCCACACCAAATGGCATAGCCCTAAAGCATGCACATATCTTTATAGAAAAAGGTATTCATGTCATCGACTTAAGCGCAGATTACAGATTCAAAGATCTTAAAACTCATTTTAAATACTACGCCATAGAGAGACATAATCCCCTAGACCTTTCCCTAAATAAGTTAGCGACCTATGGACTCTGTGAATCTTACTCAGCAGAAAAAAAACTTGAGCTGTCTTCTAAAAAAGCTCAACTGATCGCAAACCCAGGCTGTTACACTACAGCAAGCATACTATCAGTACTACCATTAATAGCTCTCCATCAGAAGAATAAGGATATTTTAGATTTATCTAGCTTTATCATAGATGCTAAATCTGGAGTAAGCGGTGCTGGACGAAAAGCCTCTACAGCACATCTATTTACCGAAATTAATGAAAGTTTTAAACCATATAATTTAGCTCATAAACATAGACATACTCCAGAATTAGAAGAATTTTTCAGCATTTACAGTAGTGATAATATTAAATTAACTTTTTCACCTCACCTAATTCCTATTACCAGTGGGCTTTTAGCGACTTCCTACTTAAAATTTAAACAGAAACCTAATCAACCAGAAAGCTTTCTAAGAGATATTTATATAAATTTCTATAAAGATAGTCATTTCATCAGGATTTTACCTGAGAATGAATATCCTAATACTAAATGGGCTTGTGGCACTAATAATGCCTTCATTCAGATCGACTACGACCCTATCAGCGAGAGCATCATAGCCACCTGTGCGATAGACAATACTATTAAAGGTGCTAGCGGGCAAGCGATTCAAAATATGAATATTTTATTTGGACTCACTGAAAATCTTGGATTAGATTTAAAACCTAGAATGATTTAAGAAATAGACCACTAAGCTCCTCCACATCAATAATCTAAAAATATTTTTTTTCATAACCAAAGCTTAAGATAGTTCAGTTAATAATATAATAGGCATTTATGTTTCCACACTTGCCACAGTTTTTTTGAGATATTGGTCCCCTCCTAGTTTTTCTAAATAATGAACAATCGAGGACATCAATTTAATATGGATAACACTGTTGATAATTTCACAGTAGTGGATATTACTGAAACAAAAACATCATCTAATAGTTCCACGAAACAAGATTGTAAAACCTCCAGAAACCAACAATCAAATTTCCAAGAAGATATAGAGCTAACTTTAATTGATTCAGCTTTCAGTAATGTCTTTGAATCAGCAAGACCATGGAAAAACTATTTTATTATTCAATCACATCTTTTTAAAGAAGAGGAGTTAGCATGCTGCTTTGATTTAGCGGAAAACTTCATTAAAAATAGACATAGCTTAGCTTTAAAATTAATCATCATTAATCGCCTAGAAGCCTACAAGAGCTTAGATTACGAAATTACAGCTATCTCTAAATTAACAGCAGAAATATTACGAAATTTAGATGCCCAGCTCAGTATAGATGATCATTTAAACTCCTTTGGGCATAAGTTTTCACAGATATGTTTTGAAAATATTTTTTATCGAGATCTCAAGGATTTTGAGTTTAGTGCTTTAAGTAGGATTGATATAGATGAATCATTACAAGTAAAAATCAGGCAAGAAGTATTCCTAGCTATGTCTAAAGCTGAGAATCGTTACCAAGATTCATTCACATTAACCATAGATCATAATTCAGATACACCATACTCCAATAAAAAGAAAAAACGCTTCGATTTTATTATTATAGAAACTGAAAAAACTGATCTAGACTTTGGTACTAAATTTAAGCTTAAGTGCTTTGAGACTGAATTCACGGACTATATCAAAAATAATGCATTACTCTTAAACGAACAAGAGCTAAATAGCTGCGAGGAATTAGCGAAAGAGTTCATCAGATGCCGTCATGAAAATAATTATCAGAATCTATTTAACTTACTTAACATCAAAAAAGCAGCTGGCGAACACCTTTCATCCATAATCTGTGCTCTTATAGATATTTTTGCTAAATTAGACCTTAAACTCAAAGAAGCTAAACACTTAAGCCATGACCTTTCTAAAGTCATACAAGACTATCAAAAACACAACTAACTATTTTTTTAATTCACTACTAGTCTCTTTCTTATCTTTTTTAGCAACTAATTCCAAATCCCAAAGAGCGATTTGATCTAATAAGCTACTAGATACTGGCTTTAAATTAGGATTAGAATTTTTTAGAACTTCCACAGCTTTCATTAACTGCTTATCCTTACCATCTTCTGGAACTCTAGTACCAAAGGGGGCATTAGTATCAAAGAACCAAGGGCCACGACTGTTTTCATAATCATACTTCTCTAAAACAACCTCATAGTCTGGTTTTATACCTTTTTTATTAATATCTGTCTTATCTGGCGTTAAATATTTTGCAATAGTTACATTAATGCCACTACCATTTTCTAATTTATTAATAGCCTGAACTAAACCTTTACCAAATGTCGTAGAGCCAACTAGCTCTGCTCTATTATTGTCTCTTAAAGCACCACTGAATATCTCACTTGCACTTGCACTACTACCATTAATTAAAACCACTATAGGCTTATCAGTAGTAACCACTTTTCTTGCTTTAAATGAATTTATATAATTATTTTTATTAACAGTACTTACTATAACCCCATCTTCAAGGAACATGTCAGAGATTACCATAGCATTATTAAGCAAACCACCTGGATTATTTCTAAGATCTATAATATAAGCCTTTGCTGATTTATCTAGACTATTAAACGCCCCCAAAACTTCTCCTACTGTATCTTTCGAGATAAATGTACTTAAACGAACATAACCAATATCATCAAAAATAATCTTAGCCTGTCCATCTGGAATAGCTTTGATAGGTATTCTATCTCTTTGAATAATTTTAGTAAATTTAAGTTTTTCTCTCTGCATCAAAAGTTTCACCTGAGTTCCAGCTGGACCCCTAATGCGCTTTGCTGCTTCTTCAATTGATAAACCAGAAGTATTTTTATCATCTATTTCAAGAATTAAATCATTAGGTCTAAGATCCGCTTTAGAAGCAGGTGTCCCTTCTATTGGTGCTATAACTATTACACGCTGTTCTTTATCCAAACCTATTTGAATACCAATACCCGTAAGCTCAGCCTCTATGGACTCCTTCTCCTCATCAAAAGCTTTCTTGTCTAAAAATCTAGTATATCGATCTCCCAAACTCGCTACCATAGTCTCTATGGCTTTATTTGCATCTTTTTCAGTATGAATATATTCATCATAACGATGACGCCATATATTCCAATCCTGACCATTAAAAGAAGAATCAACGTAATCTTTCTGAATAATCAACCAAACCTTGTCATAAAGATCTATATAGGTTGATTTAGCATCAATCTCCTTAGCTGAGCAAGCTATAGAAAAGATATTAACCAATAAAAAAACTATTAAATAAAATTTACTACTTTTTTGTTGTAACACTTAATAAATTCTATCAGATTATTTTTTACCTTTATTTAAAAAGGGAATCGCAGAGAGGCTACCAAAAAAACAAATCAACACTGCAATCAGTAAAGTAACAATAGTCGTAATGATGTAAAAACTAGGTTCAAGCTGAGTTAACAAAGGATATTCAGCATTAGAACTCATCTGTAATTGTTTATTAATCATCTCAATAATAATCATTTTAATATCCTCATTTTGAAGCTTCACTGCAATTACAAGAGCGATTAAAGAACCAGAAACTATACCAGTAGCACCACCTAAAAAAAATACATCCTTCATTTTAATTTCATAATAAATATCTTCCATCTCAGACTTAAAAAGATAGGAAGCTAAAAAACCACCAATAAAATATGTAAATAATGGAGAGAGAAAAGGCAGTAACAACAAAGTGTTTAGAGTAATAATTACTAAAGATGATATCAATATTGGCTTAAAATAAGGATCTATTTTCATTATTCTTCTTTTTCTTTGCGTAGCCTCTCATAAACTTCTTTAGCCGAATCTGGATAATACCACTTCACTAATTCATCTTTCTTTCCAATAGTCTGTATTTTTTGATTATCCGCCTTAAGCTCTAAAGCCCCTGCATTGGCAGAAGACAGAACAAAACCCTTTTTATCAGAAAATTCAAGATTAGAAGAATTGGGCTTTACATTACCCTCAAAGAGAACCTTACCAGTCTCCGCAGAAACTATCTGTAACCAAGCTGTGTCAATCACTTTAACACTAAGCTTTTTAAGCTCAATGTTAGTAGAATTTAGCAGCTCTTCTTTTTTAGCATCAAGCTCAACTTTATTTTCGGTAATTACTTCTTTCTCTGTTTGTTTTAGTTTCTTTTTAATTTGCTTATTTAGAGCTTTTTCTGGGATGGTATTAGCATCACTTTTCTCCAACTTTACTCTAGAAGCATTCTGTAAAAAAGAATTAGAGACAGTAACAAAAAAAACAAAAGCCACCAATAAATAAACTAGTTTTTTGGAATCTAATTTATTCTGTAAATTATTCTTCTCTGGAAATTTCTTAATATGCCTGCCAGAATTACTTAAATTAATAAACTCTTGTGATTCTCTAGCTAGATTATAATCAATCAACAATTTGTCATAGTTATCAAGCTTAAGTGTTTTTAAAAGTATTTTCAAGAAACCATTTAAGCATGCGTCTTCTGGCAGCTCATCACGTATACCTTCTTCAATATTAACGATATTACTGTAGCCTACTCGTGATTTTTCAGAAAGATCCTTTACACTGAGACCAAGTTCTGTCCTCTTATTTTTAATAAGGCTACCTATTTTAGTTAAAGCTTCACTCATTAGATTATTACCTGTGGTTTAATTAGTGTTCCAGAATCTGCATCAGAAAAAGCAGCGACCCCTAAATATTCTCCAGACTCCCCTATACATTGTATAAGTTCAGAAGCTATTTTAGAAGAATTATTATAGGAAATAAATTTCCCTTGCTGTAAACCAAGAGAATCATCCTTATTAAACTGTAATCTAGGAATAGTAATTACAGAACTAGGTTCTAATAGATACTCAGAAAAAGTCTCTTTAGAAATATCCTCAAGCTTATATGAGCTTGCAATCTTAAGACCATTAGATTCAGTCCGAATCAATTTTATTAGATGACCACCTAAATCACGCGCAAGAGATCTAACGTAAAAACCAGCTTGGCACTTAATTTCAAGGTGCAATAGTGGGTACTTGTAATCTAAAACTTTGATTTGATCTACTTTTACTTTTCTGAACTGTACATCGTGTAAAGAAAGATTCTCCCCAGCACGCATCATCTCATAAAGCTTTTTACCATTAATTTTAATCGCACTGTATAGAGGTGGTAGCTGCTCAAATTCGCCAGTCATTTTAGACAAACTTGCTTTAATAGTTTCAATATCAAGATCGTCAGCATTGCGATTAAAAACCTCTAAGGTTTCACCAGTTAAATCATCAGTATCAGTGGTCTTACTTAAATCTACTATAGCTTCATAAGCCTTAGTTTCTGGCAAAAAACGTATTAGACGAGTAGCACTAGAAATAGCAATGACTAAAACTCCCTCTGCAAAAGGGTCCAAAGTACCACTATGACCTATTTTACGAATATTGAGTTTTTTTCTTAAAATTACAACGACATCATGCGAAGTCATACCATCTGGTTTATGTATATTTAAAAAACCAAAATCAGCCATTATTTCTTAGATTCATCAGACTCTACAGTTTTATCTATTAAGCTAATCAGTTCAACAGAGTCTTTCAAGGATTTAGTATAAATAAAATGCAATCTAGGAGCATATTTAAGATTCAATGTCCTAGCAAGCTCACCACTGATCATACCAGACTGCTGATCTAAAGCAGCTTTCGCTCCAGCTTGAACACCAATATCGTCAATTAAATCAGAGTCCATAATTGAAAAATAAATCCTCGCAGAAGATAGACTCGGACTCATATTCACATCTATGATAGAAACCATCGCAGATAATCTATCATCTTTAATTACATTAGACCAAAGCATTCTAGCGACCTCTCTCTGTATCGCTTTAGAAACGCGTTCTCTTCTTTCGTATCCTTTCTTCAATTATTACCCCAATCTTTAATTACAAGTTACTGGTTTAAGCAGTCCTCGCTACTTCTTTGATCGTGTAGCAAAGAATCACATCACCTTCTTGAAGATCATTATATCTCTCAAAGCTAATACCACACTCAAATCCTTCTTTTACAGACTTCACGTCATCCTTGAAGCGTTTCAAGTAATCTAACTTACCTTCATAAATCTGTACTCCATCACGTAAGACTCTAGCTTTTTCATTTCTAGTAACTTCACCATTAAGGACATAACAGCCTGCTATATTACGTTTATCCATAGTAAATATCCTACGAACTTCAGCTTGACCTAGATCACGCTGTTCTAAATCTGGTTCATGTAAGCCAAGCACAGCTCTGCCTACATCCTCTATCAGCTTATAAATAACCTCATATGACCTAATCTTAACTTTTAGCTTCTCTGCAAGCTTCGCAGTCTGCGAATCAGTACCGATGTGAAAGCCTACTAACATAGCTCCCGTTGCCTCTGCTAACTGAACATCATTAGCTGTTATAGAACCAGATTCAAACAATACTGGCTTCACTAATACTTCTTCAGTAGAAAGTTTATTAAGTTCAGAAGCGATAGCCTCAGCAGAACCCTGAACATCAGCTTTAATGATAATTCTCATTTCCTTAGCTTGTCCTTCCTTAATCTCAGAAGCGAAAGAAGATATACCTTTAAATCTCTTCTCGTCTAATTCCTTCTCTCTTTCAATCTCAGAGACACGCTTAGCTTCTTGAATACTTGGATAAACTTTAATCGGATCACCAGCTTTAGGCACCCCGGAGAGTCCTAATAATTTAAGAGGCGTAGATGGACCAGCAGTTTTTAAAGCTTCATTATTCTCATTAAACATCGCTTTTACTCTACCAGAAACAGCTCCAGCAGCGATAAAATCACCTATTCTAAGAGTCCCGTTCTGAACCAGAATAGTCGCCATAGAACCCTTGTGACGAGACATCTCTGCTTCTATAACAGACCCTACCGCAGGACGATTAGGATTCGATCTAATTTCATCAGATAACTCTGCATCTGCGACAAGTATAATCTTCTCTAAAAGCTCTGCTATATTAAGTTTCTTAAGAGCACTGATTTGTGCACAGCTAATAGGTCCGCCATACTGCTCTGTTACTATGCCGTAATCAGCTAGCTGAGCTAAAACTCTATCTATATTGGCATCTGGCTTATCTATTTTATTAATAGCTACTAAGTAAGGTACTTTACTTTCACGGATATGTTTAATACATTCCTTCGTTTGAGTATTAATACCATCATCAGCTGCCACTACCAAAACTACTATATCGGTAATATTCGCTCCACGCCTTCTCATCGCAGTAAAAGCCTCATGACCAGGAGTATCTATAAAAGTAATAACTCTTTTATTACCATCATAATCTTCAGCTGTAACTTGATAAGCATTAATATGCTGCGTAATACCACCAAACTCTTGATCTACGATCTTACGACTATAATTGCGTAAACAATCAATCAAGGTAGTTTTACCATGGTCTACGTGCCCCATAATTGTAACAACTGGTGGTCTAGTAATTAGATTACCCTCTGTTTCATCTTCCTTGAGCGTATCGATTAGCTCTTCATTAGTAAGAGTGTCTTCTTCATCCGTACTAACCAGATAACCTATTGATTCTAAATATTGGATTATTAAATCTTTCTCAACAATGTCATTAACAGTTTTAATGATCTTCCTCATAAAGAAATAAGTAATAATCTGAGTTTCAGGAATTTCTATTTTATGAGAAAGTTCTCTTACTGTCATTGAGTTTGCGACGTTAAATATTTTAACAACTTCTTCTTCTGGCTCTTGAGATTTAAATTTAAGCTTTTTATTGAATTTATTATCTTGGACTGTAGTTTTCTTAGCTCTACCTAAACCTTTTTTCCCTTGCACTCTGAGAGTCGGTGCAGCAACTCTATAAGGCTGTTGCTGTTGAGTAGCTTGCCTATTTGCAGAAGGGTTCAAAGAAAGTGACCTAACATTAGAAATGTCATCTATGGACTTAGTCACTCTATCCAAAGAAGGTTTTTGTAAATTATTTACTGATAAAGAATTTACAAAATTACTCAAGACTTCTGATTCAGTAGTACTAGAATCTTCAGTTGAAACTTGATTTATAGATGATATTTCCGTTAAATCAGAAACATCATCCTGAGAAGAAGGAAGACTAGCTACAGGAACAGCATCTAAAGCCATAGTGTCAGTCTTCATCTTATTAATTTCAGCATAAGAATCACTCACAGAGGAAGCTTCAGGTGCTTTATCCTCGCTGAGAAGTGGATCTGGAGTACTTACCATTCTTCGCACTATGATTAATTTCTTTTTCTGAACAACTTCTTCCTCTGGTTTAACAGATTTATGAGAGGAACTACGAACTAATCCAGCAGAGGCAAGAGCCTTGCTGCTTGAAGTTTCTCCTGCAAATTCATTGATAATAGAGTTTATATTAACTTCATCTAAAATATTTTGTATAACAGCACCATCAATACAACTGGATGCTGTCTTAGGAAAAGAACCATATTTAGGAGCACACTCTAAAATTCTTCTGGTAATTTCTGATTGGATTTTCTTTTGGATTCGTGCATCCGTAATAGCGGCAGGAACACTGTCTCTTGCAAGGTCGTAAATTCTTATTTTGTCTTTAGCTGTCATAGACTCCTTCGATATTTAATATCATTTCATAGATCTGCTTGTATCTCTTGATACTTTTAATTTTATTTATACATTCAAGAGATTTACATAAATACATAGATCTACCAAACTGAAAACGACTGGGCATAAAAACTAAATCCTTACTATGCTGAAGCTGAATAAATCGGTACATCTCTTGACGATCTTTCTTTAGCCTGCAAGCTACGCAAAGTCTTAGCGTTTCTCCTCTCTCTTGCAATTAAACTCGTTCCACCTCCTCTTCATCTTGACTATCACTCTGAAACTCTGCTACAGCCTGAGCCTTAATATCGATTTTCCAACCAGTCAGCCTAGCAGCCATTCTTACGTTTTGGCCACCTCTACCGATAGCTAAACTTAACTGATCTGAAGCTACAGTAACTTCAGCTCTCTTCTCTTTACCATCATCAAATAAAGCTACTGTCAGTACCTGAGCAGGACTCAATGCACTAGAAATAAAATTAACAGGATCTTCTGAATACCTAACTATATCAATTTTCTCGCTTTTAAGCTCTGAGAGTATATTCTGTATTCTAGAACCTCTAGAGCCAATGCAAGCTCCAACTGGATCCACGTCATCATTAACAGAAGCTACCGCAATTTTAGTTCTCTGACCAGCTTCTCTTGCCACAGCCTTAATCTCTACAGTCTTATCCTCTATTTCCGGGACTTCTATTTCAAATAACTCTTTAACTAAATTCTCGTGAGTGTGAGAAGCAACAATAACAGGAACTTTTCTATCTTCTCTATATTCCAGAATGAATACTCTAATTCTAGAACCAACTTTATATGTATCTTTTGAAAGCTGATATCTAAGAGGAATCTGAGCATCAAAGCTACCTAAGTCTACAACGACATTCGGCTGACCTGCAATAGTATACTCTATACGCTTAATAATACCTGCCATAGTAGTACCCTGCCTAGTCTTAAATTCATCTCTCAGATTAGATTTCTCAGCTTCACGAATACGCTGAGTCATTATCTGCTTAGCTGTCGTAGCAGCAATTCTACCAAATTCAGCAAAATCCTCTGGGGTCACATCTAACTCAAGTACCTCACCTTCAAGTACATCAGGAATATATTCCTGAGCTTCTTTTAATGAAATCTCTCTTGCTGCATCAGTAAGCTCAGCCACTACAGTCTTAGGTGCGAATATACCAATCTCACCAGCTTCTTCATCATACTGAACCAAAATATTATCCTGATTAGTCAGTCCCATCTTCTTCTTATACGCTCCGCCGATAGCATCACATATAGCCCTGATAAAGGTCTGCTTAGGTATATTTTTTTCGGCTTCAAGCTGCTCGGCTGCTTCTACTAAATTTTTTCCAATATTGTACATAAGATGAAATAAGCCCTAACTAAAAAAAAAGTGAGACACAGGGCCTCACGGAGGAACTTTTATACCCTTAATATTATATACAAAAATACTGCAAAATATCAGCTTTAAACAAAGCACTTCAAGATAATTTTCAATAGAAATTCAAGAGCTGTAATTGAAAATGAACGAAATACTTATCTATCTCTTCTGTCCCCAAGGATTCTTAGTAAATAAATAAAAAGATTAACAAAATCTAAATAAAGGGTCAAGGCTGATAGGATCGCATAATTTGGATTATAACCATGAGTCTGCCCAAGCTCTTTAATTCTCTGCATATCGTATGCAGTTAAACCCACGAAAAGCACGACGCCTGCATAATTAATCAAACTAGCAAGCCCTGTATTATTCAAAAACATATTGATAACAGAGGTAATTACAAGACCAATAAGCCCCATTATCAAATAAGAGCCTAACTTCGTAAGATCCTTCTTAGTAGTAGCACCATAAATAGCTGTAATACCAAAAGTAGCCGAAGCGATAAGGAAGGTCGAGAAAATTGATTGAGCCGTATATATGATAAAGATAGAACTCAAGAGTAGTCCATTTAAAGCTGCATAAATAAAGAAATTCACAGCCGCCATCAATGGAGACATTTTCTGTATATTTGCACTAAGATTCCAGACCAAAGCTAAAGTACCAACACCAAGAACAATCAAAGTTAAATTATTAGAATAAAGAGCCTTCATTAAAAGAGGATTACTTGACATAAGGAAAGCCACTGCGGCACTAGCAAGAAGACCTAGAAACATCCAATTAAAGACCTTCGCAACAAAAGTTTTTTCTTTCTCTACGAAAGATGAACCCGAAGCTCCATGTGAGTTAGAAAGGTCGAATGAATAATCTGGCATAAGGATAATCTTAGCAAAATTAAGTAAAAAGTTCATCAATTCAGAGTTTTCTATAAATTAACAACTGTGGCTTAAAGCCTTTATAATTAATACACAGATGCCTTTTCCTTATTCAGATCTTAGAGAATATTTAAACGAAGTAGAAGCTGCTGGTGACTTAATTCGCATTAAGACTGAAGTATCCTCAGAACTTGAAATAACTGAAATCACAGATAGAGTCTCTAAAAGCCTAGGCAGTGAAAACAAAGCTTTACTCTTTGAGAATGTACTTGGTTACAAGATTCCAGTTCTCATTAATCTTATGGGCTCTCATAAACGCCTAGAAATGGGCTTAGGCGTGGGTGACAATCCACAAGGCTATGATGCTATCGGTGAGCGCATCCGCTCACTCATTAAACCTGAATTACCTTTCACACTCAAAGATAAAATAGATAAACTTTTAGAATTAGGTGAGCTGAGGCACATCATCCCCAAGAAAGTCAGTAAGGCAGCCTGCCAAGAGGTTGTGATATTAGCTGAAGACTCCCATAAGCTGAAAGGTACAGAAGGGCAGAAATTACTAGATAAACTCCCTATACTAAAATGCTGGCCAGAAGATGGTGGACCATTCATCACGCTCACCTCAGTGTTTACTAGAGACCCAGATAAATTAGGAGCTGGCAGGAATGTCGGCATGTATCGTTTACAAAAATTTGATGACATTACTACGGGCATGCACTGGCACAAGCACCATGACGGAGCTTCTAATTATAGCAAGACACTTAAACATGGAAAACGTATGGAGATTGCCATCGCCATAGGTAATGATCCAGTGATTCCTTATTGTGCCACAGCACCACTACCACCCGGAATCGACGAGATGCTTTTAGCTGGCTTTATTCGTAATAAACCAGTAGAGCTAGTTAAATGTAAAACTATTGATATAGAAGTGCCAGCTAGCTCAGAAATAGTTCTAGAAGGCTATATCGACTTAAACGAAGACCTTGTCACAGAGGGACCTTTCGGAGATCATACTGGCTTTTACTCACTAGCCGATCTATATCCTAAATTTCACCTCACGGCCCTTACTCACAGAAAAAATCCTATCTATGTAACTACAGTAGTAGGTATACCACCTCAAGAGGATTGCTACTTAGGTAAAGCTACTGAACGTATCTTCCTGCCATTATTACAGTTAGTTTGCCCTGAAATTTTAGATATGAGTCTCCCTTGGGAAGGAGTTTTCCATAACTGTGCATTAATTCGTATTAAGAAAAAATATGCAGGTCACGCCTTTAAAATCATGAATACCATCTGGGGGACGGGACAGCTCGCTTGGACTAAGTATGTAATAGTCTTCGATGAAGATGTTGATGTACAAAATTATTCACTAGCAGCCATGCATGCTTTAGGGAATACTGACCCCCAGAGAGATTTTCTTTTCAGCAAAGGACCTCTAGATATACTTGACCATGCTTCGCAAATCCAAGGCTTCGGGTCGAAAGTCGGCATAGATGCGACTCGCAAATGGGAAGGTGAAGGATTTAAGCGCGAATGGCCAAATCTAATTACCATGTCAACAAAAACCAAAGAACTAGTAAATAGCAAATGGGATCAGTATTTTAAAAATTAAGATCAGAAAAAAGTTTATGCAGGTTCAGCTATTTGATTAGGTACTTCAGTATTTTTCTCACCACTAGCAGCGACTCCATTTTTAATATCTGAAACCGAATAGCCTTGGGCTATCCAACCATCTACTTGCTCTTTTGTATAACCAAGCTTACCTAAACCTAAAGGGTCCTGCGGCTTAGCACCAACATTTTTATTTTTATTTTTATTTTTATTTTCATCTTCATCATCTCCATCAGCCTCTGACACAGGCTCTTCGGCTTGGTCAACAACTGAAACTGAACTAGATTCATCCTCTCCATAAATAGCAGCTTTTTCCAACTCCTTATCCTGCTTATCAGACAAGAGTGAATAAAAAATCGTCGCATCTCCATAGCTATTAGCACCACCAAGATCCTGTTTTAATAAACCTGCACGGTCTCTTGAGCCATTTATTGTATCTGAAGCAAGGGGGGATTGAACATCACCAGCCTTTTTAGTATCAAAGCCTAATTTATCTAAAGAACTTCCATTTACTGCGTCCATATTTATCTCCTTTAATTGTTCTACTTTTACTTAATTAAGAAGCCGTTAATAAATTAAGCAATCCGCTGAAAAATGCTTAATGTAGCATTTTAAAAAAAGAGTAACCCATAAGCCGGGTTTTGTATTTAAAACGATCATCTATCTAGACTTATAATTACTTATAAGCTCAAGCGGGATCAAGCTAGAGAAGGCTTAGAATCCATAAATCTTCTCCTAACAGCTCTTACCTTGCACCTTCAGCGGGGTTTACCGAGCCTATGTTCTCACGAACATAGCTGGTGTGCTCTTACCACACCTTTGCACCCTTACCATAACAAGCATGGCGGTATATTTCTGTGGCACTATCCTCACGCTCACACGCACTGGCCGTTAACCAGCTACCTAGATCCTACGGTGCCCGGACTTTCCTCTAGTTAAAACTAGCGATCGTTTGGGTTACTCAAACTTTGATTTTAAAATAAGCTGGATATTTTTTCATAAATACCTTCATCGCTTCATCATTTACTATCTGAGGATTCAGTTTCAAACTTTTTAAAAACAATAAATTAGCCAGCGATCTTAACTCAGTAAACCTCATATCCATTAGATCAGATTTGTCTATGACATAGTCTCGAACTAAGCCAGACTCTTGAAAAGTAAAATCTATATACTTAACATGCTCTACCATTATCTGAAAATCTTTAGCTAAGTTCATTCCAGCTTCCTGATTCATAATGTCGCGCAAGTCATTATTAATTAACTCATAATCTATTTTCACTCGACTAATTAAATTAGAACTATGTAATTTTTTATCAAAAATCCCAGTATCCACAAGCTTTTTATGTTGAGCTTCTAAAATTACTATGTTTTTCAAAATGTGCAAAAGTGCAAAGCTCAAAGTAGAACCAAGATTTTTATCTAAGTTAGAAAACTCATTTGAGAATGGATTTTCAGAATCCTTAAAAGATAGATCGGTTAGAGCTTCTGCCCCTTGTGCATTAATGGAAGTTTTTTTATCTTTTTTAGACTTCTGTTTTAAAATCTTTATTTTTTTTTCTTTGGTTAATTCTTCAAAAAACATCTGAAGATACCTAGCTAAAACCAAGACTATGACTACTGCACAAAGTATAAAAATAAGTTGCAGGTCTATCATAAAATTAATTTAAACACCAGTCTACAACTTCTAATTCATGCTGCTCAAGGTAGTGATTAGCTTTCAAGAAATGATCACAGCCGATAAAGCCCCTATAAGCTGAAAGCGGAGATGGATGAACCGCTTCTAGAATTAAATGTTTATTCCCCTCTATGAATTTACCCTTATTTTTAGCATGTGTACCCCACAACATAAAGACTAGGTTGTTTTTTTTAACATTTAAAATTTCTATAATCTTATCAGTGAAAATCTCCCAACCTTTACCTGCATGGGAATTCGCCTGATTCTCTCTCACTGTAAGGCTAGTGTTTAAAAGAAAAACCCCTTGCTTCGCCCAACTAGATAAATTCCCACTTTTAGGGATTTTAAATCCTTCTATACTTCTCTCTAGCTCCTTAAATATATTTAATAAAGATGGTGGAAATCTCACTTCATCAGGAACAGAGAAACATAAACCATGTGCCTGAGCAGCACCATGATAAGGATCTTGACCAATAATTACTACTTTAGTCTTATCAAATGGCGTCAAACTAAAAGCATTAAAAATTTCAGACGAAGGTGGATAGATTTTATATAAAGATTTTTCTTCTAATAAAAATTGCTGTAAGCTCTGCATGTAATCTTTAGAAAATTCCTCTTCTAAATGCTCTAACCAAGAAGACTCTAGCTTAATGAGATTCTCCGTTTTCACCGGCATGCTCATAAATTAAACTTTCACTAAATCTTCTATAATCGCCCCTTCGTCTATAGCCTCAAGGAAGCGATATTCCGCCTTAATACCACTCTGCAACCAAGCTGATTGCATAGCTAAAGCCACAGTCTTAGCGACTTCCATCGAATCCACCACTGCTATCAAAGCAGAACCAGCTCCAGACAGCATAGTACCCACAGCTCCAGACTCAAGACCAATATCTAAAACATAACTCATCCCTGGAACTAAACTTGCTCTATAACTTTGATGCATTCTGTCTTTAAAAGCCTTTTTCAAGACTTCAGTATTTTTAGAAGCCACTGCTGCAACCAAAAGACTGCTATAACCTATGTTAAATACTGCATCTTGATAATTAATCTGAGCTGGAAGTACCGCTCTGGCTTTAGCAGTCGGCACTTTAAAATCTGGGGTAATAGCTACAAAAAAGAGATCTTTATTCCAAGGAAGCTTTATGTAATTATGCTCAGAATCTGCATAAACACAAACAATAAAACCACCAAGTAAAGCTGGCGTAATATTATCAGGATGACCATCTAGTTGAGTACCTATACGAAGAATCTGATTTTGATCATAGGGGTAGCCTAATATTTTATTAGCAGCCATTATTCCAGCTAATATCGCCGTACTACTAGAACCAAAACCACCCGTTAAAGGGATTCCTACTTGAAAATGAATTTTAATTTTAGGTGTCTTTTCACCAGCCTTTTTAAACACATGATCAAAAGAACGATAAACTAGATTACCTTTATTCGCAGGTAAATCATCTAACAAGCTTGCAGATGAAGTATATACAAAATCATCTACAGAAGAAACAGATTCAAACTCAGTACTGAAATGATATTCATTAAATATATTCAGCGCAAGTCCAATCGAATCAAAGCCAGGACCTAAATTAGAAGTACTAGCTGGAACTTTAACAACAAAATTCATATTCAGCTCATTTTAACAGGGTTTAAATGGTAAATTTTACATTTTTCAGAGTATCCTTAAAGAAGAATCCTAATTTTTTTAAGCGAGTCTAATAAATGAAGAAGAACAACAAACCCGAAAACTCAAACTCTGGCTGCCTCTTAATCATTGGTCTTTTTTTCGGTGCTGTAATAATCAGCATTTTCCTTCTATATACCAACACTTTTGAACTTAGGTCTCTTGACACCGCAAAAAAATTACTTAGAGGTCATAAAACTTCTAAGGCTACTGCTTTACTAGAAAACGTCAAACTTCAAATAAAGAATAAAAACCCTGAGTTAAATTTTCTACTTTTCTATGCTTACATTGAAGGAAATAAATTAAATAAAGCTCAAAATCTGTTACATAATTTAGACAAAATCAGCTTAGATGAGATGATTTACTTTCAAAAAATCATAAATAAACTTAACCTGCAAGGTGAAGATCACATGGTTTATGAATTACTTCAAAAATCTCAAGAACTAAATCTCACTGAAGATTTTTTTATAAATATAAGTGAGCAGAAGAAATCTATAATTAATGAAAGCTCCATCATAGAACTCGGCATGAAATATCTTCATCATGACCAAATAGCAGTAAATAAGTTAAAGAGTCATTTAATAAGAAGATTACTCGAAGTAGAAGCCTACTTAGAAGAAGATGATAGTTCAGCTAGAGCCATAAAATACTTAGAAAAAGCTCAGAAGCTCGCTATTCAAATTCAAGATGAAAGCTTTGAAGCAGAAATTCATTATAGACTTGGACGGGCTTATAAAAATGCTAAAGACTTCAATAAAGCGAGAGAACATTTAACTTTAAGTGCAAAGCTTGGAAACAAGTATGCAGAGAAACTTTTAAATTAATACCATATTTACAATTAGCTCAGATTTTTCTCAATAAAATCCGTGCAAACCACACCATTTTTGAAAACTTCATTCGCCATAACTTTTTGATGAAAAGGAATAGTGGATTGGATTCCAGTAATAGTGAACTCTTCTAAACACCTATTCATTCTTTTGATAGCCTGCTCTCTAGTTCTTGCCCAGACTATCAGCTTACCCATCAATGAATCATAGTTAGGAGGCATAAAATAATCAGTGTAACAATGAGTATCAACTCTAACACCTAGTCCCCCAGGTGGCATAAAGCCTGTTATGTGACCAGGGCAAGGCATAAAGCCTTTCTCTGAGTCCTCTGCATTAATCCTGCATTCAATAGAATGTCCCCTAAGCTTAATTTCATCTTGAGTGAAATCCAGAGCCTCACCATTAGCTATACGTAACTGCCACTGAACTAAATCTATCCCCGTCACCATCTCCGTAACAGGATGCTCAACTTGAATACGCGTATTCATCTCAATAAAATAAAAATCATTTATCTCTGGAACATAAATAAATTCAAGAGTTCCAGCACCCTCATAATTAACCGACTTAGCGGCCCTAACAGCTGCCGTTCCCATCTTTTCCCTCGTTTCCTCATCAATAACTGGTGATGGCGATTCTTCTATCAGCTTCTGATGACGTCTCTGAACGGAGCAATCTCTCTCGCCGAGGTGAACACAATTACCATGAGAATCTGCAAGTATCTGCACCTCTATATGCTTCATTCTTGTAATAAATTTCTCCAAATACAGTCCTGAATTACCAAAAGCATTTTGAGCCTCAGCTTGAGCAGCCAAAAAATTCTTTTTAAGCTCATCTTGATTATAAGCAACACGCATACCTCTTCCACCACCACCAGCAGTAGCTTTTATCATTACGGGGTAGGAAATTTTTTCTTCAACCAGCTTAATCGCCTGCTCTACATCATTCACTAAGCCATCAGACCCTGGAACTACTGGAACATTAGCCGTCATAACTGTTTTACGAGCCGTAGCCTTATCTCCCATTTTTTTAATCGCATCAGCACTAGGTCCTATAAATTTAATACCGTGTTCTTCACAGACTTTCACAAAACTTGCATTCTCCGAAAGAAAGCCATAGCCTGGATGTATTGCATCAGCACCAGAAACCAAAGCAGCACTAATTATTGAAGGAACATTTAAGTAACTTTTAGAAGATGGAGCTGGTCCTATACAGAAAGCCTCATCAGCCATAGTGACATGCATACTGTCCTCATCCGCCTCTGAATAAACGGCTACAGTCTTGATTCCTAATTCTTTACAAGCACGAATTACTCTCAAGGCTATTTCACCACGATTCGCTATTAAAACTTTCTCTATAACCATAAAATAATCTCTAGTAGATTATATAAAAAAACGCCCCGCTGTAAAGGATTTAATTCTTCTGATATAATCTTTTTAGGAAATATGAAAAAACTTAGTTTACCGATTCTAGTTCTAGTCTTAGCTTCACAAGCTGGAAGTCTCGCTGTACATTCAGGAGTTTACAATAAACTTAAACAAGTAAATGTTACGCCAGACCAGTACTTTGACTCAGAAGATGTAAGTCCAGAGGAAAAATCTATACAGAATTCTTTGGCCCAAAAAACTGCCCAAGAAAAGCTTTCTAAAGAAACTGAAGCTCAAATAAAAGAAGCTGATGTGCTTAAAAAAGCCCAAGATATTAGAGAGCAGGAAATAAATCTTTTAAATGAAAAATTCCAAGCAGAGAAAGCTGCTGCTGGAGTAGAAGATAAAGCTGCTAAGCCTGCTAAAAAGCGTGGTTTTTTCTCTAAAGCCTGGAGAGTAATAACTTATCCATTTAGAGCTATAGCTAAAGTTTTCTAAATTTATAGAAAACTTTATTCTTAGCATATTTGAGTATGCTTAAAATTTTGAAACAAAACTAAAAAAGAGACGGAACTAAAATCCCGTCTCTTTTTTTATAATCTTTAAGGATCTGCTGAAAAATGCTTAAAATAGCATTTTTCGACCCCGACCGAGGCATAAAGCCTAGCTCGGGGAGCAGATCCTTAACCTTTTTACCTAACAGTCCGTGATGAAAAACTTCATTTTTCATCACTTCCTTAAAATATCTAATTACTTTATGGCACTGTTCCATTTTCATCTGCGTACAGTTCTATATCTTTTCTATGTGTCGCAGCTAAGCCTAGCTCTGATTCGGAACGGATAATTCTCATATCGTACTCCTGAGCGGAAAACTCCGTTTTAATAATTTCACAGAATTTAAGCATTTCTAATTTATCTAAAGATGAATAAAAATCGACAGTGAATGAATGATGTTCAGGCCAAGTATGAATACTAAGCTGACAATTCTTACTAATCAAAGAAGCCGTAACGCCATGTGGCTCAAACTGATGATACATGTCTTTTTCTATGACAAAAGTAGCTTCCTGGAAAACTTTTTCTAGAGAAGCTTTTAACCTATCAGTGTGTTCAAGTTTAGCTTGCTCAGCTTGATAGAAATCGAAAATAGCGTGTGATCCCCTCATAATAAAAGCAAAGGTTTAACATTGTAGCTTATTTTTAGTTAATTCGCTTAGGGAACTGCTTGCAATCTTCAATTTCTGCGTTTTCTGAATTTTTAAAAGATCAGGGGAAAATGCTCAAATCTAAAATTACAATTAAAACGTATTTTTTTGAAAAAAAATAATATCTTATTTGCTAGAATCAACTTGCATGTCTAATCAAGGGACTACTAAATTTTTTACTAAAGACACCGTTCAGAGGAAATGGGTGTTAATTGATGCTAAGGATAAAACTCTTGGTAGGTTAGCTACGGAAATAGCTGCCATACTTAGAGGAAAGAATAAAGCAGAATTCACACCAAACCAAGACTGTGGTGATTTTGTGGTAGTAGTTAATTGTGCTGAAATTAAAGTTACTGGTAAAAAGCCTAAGCAGAAACTTTACCAAAGACACAGTGGCATCCCAGGTGGTTTTAAAGAAGAAACATTAGAAAGTCTTTTAAAGAGAAGACCTTTAGAGGTTCTTAGAAGAGCTGTTAAAGGTATGCTTCCTCATAATAGATTAAGTGATAGATTAATCACTAAATTAAAGTTATACGCAGGTGCAGAGCACGAACAACAAGCACAATTGAAATAAGGTAAATTTATAAATGAAAGAAGCTAAGAAAGGCAAATTAGATTTAAATAACACTGGTAAAAGAAAAAGAGCTATCGCTAAAGTTAGAATGGCTGCTGGAACTGGTAGTGTAACGGTAAATGGTAAAAGCATTAAAGATTATTTTGGTCACAGACTTTTAATAGAAAAGAAAATCCTTTCTCCATTTGAGCTTTGTGGTATTACTAACAGCTATGATGTAATTGCTGACGTTGCTGGTGGTGGTATAGTTGGTCAAGCTGATGCTATCATGCATGCCGTGGCTAAAGTATTAGCTACCGTAAATGAAGCTAATAAAAAAGCTCTTAAAGCTGCTGGTCTATTAACTAGAAACTCATTAATTAAAGAGTCTAAGAAATATGGCCGTAAGAAAGCTCGTAAGAGATTCCAGTTTTCTAAGAGATAAGATTATTTCTTTTTTAAAAAATTTAAAACTAAAAATCCCTCACATGCTGAGGGATTTTTTTTATGCATAGCATCTAAACATTCAATACCCCGAAATCCTTAATCATATTTCGAATATTTTCTCTAAGCCTCTCACAGTCCTTAATTTTATAAGTAGCCCCTAAAGACATTTTCCTAGAACTATTACCTGATTTTAAATTCAGAATAACTAAATTCTCACCACGATTAGGCTCCGTAACGAGAACGGACTTTAGCGACTGAAAAAAAGTAAAATAGTCTTTAATAGTCCCCATATCTACCTCGAACTCGACTATCGCCTTATCATCTAAATCTTCAAGGCTATCAATCATAATACTAGCGTTACCTTCAGAGGCTTTAGAAAGCGTACCTGTAACTAAAAGTCGTTTCCCTTTAATTAACAGATGTTCTACTGGCCCTAATTTAGAACTAAATATTACTCCTTCGATTCTGTCATCTAAATCCTCTAGCTGAGCGATGCAGATTATTTTCTTAGATTTAGTGATTTTCTTAACGAAGTCTATCAGCAGAACTGGGACTTTAACTTTAGCCTTATCTTTTAAATCCTTTACTGAAGAGAGCGTGTGATTGGTAATCATCTTACATAACGACTGTATAGCCTGCATCGGATGATTATTAACGAAGAGTCCTAGTAGCTCATATTCCATCGCCTGTAAATCACGCTCAGGATACTCATCTTGCTCACCATTTATATAACTAGGTGCTAGATTGATTTCCACCTTAGTGTTACTAAAAAGACTGAGTTGCCCTGAATTCTGCTTGGATTGGTTTTTTTTCGCATTATCGATAAAGGCTTCGACATTCTCTATCATCGCCTTGCGGCCTGCTTTTAATGAATCTAAAGCCCCGCAGCGAATCAAAGATTCTATAGTCTTCTTATTAACTGACTTATGGTTTATACGTTTAGTAAAATCATAAAAATCTTTAAAAGGGCCGTTTTCATTACGCTCCCTAATTAAATCTTCAGCAGGCACAGTGCCCACTCCCTTAACAGCTTTCAGCCCAAAAACTATAGATCTATTTTCTAAATCAGCCTTGAAATCTAAGCTTGATTTATTAATATCTGGGGCTTCTATCTTAATATCTAATCGCTGAGCCTCTTTTATATAAAATTTAATTTTATCTGTATCACCATCACAAGAAATAAATAAAGCTGTTAGATACTCAATCGGATAGTGTGTTTTAAGGTAAGCCGTCTGGTAAGTAATAAAACCATAGGCTGTCGAGTGGGATTTATTAAAGCAGTATTCAGCGAAGGCTAACATCTGCTCAAATAGCTTATCGGCAAGTTCCTGCGTAATCGGTTCAGGATGCTTATTCTGTAAACAGCCCTGCACAAAGCGATCTTTATAAGGAAGTAAAACCTCTGGCTTTTTCTTACCCATCGCTCTTCTTAAAAGATCTGCTTCTCCCAGCGAAAAACCACCAAGCACCTGCGTAATCTGCATGATCTGCTCTTGATAAACGATAGTAGCGTAAGTATTTCTGAGTAAAGGTTCTAGCAATGGATGATCATATTTAATCTCTTGCTTACCAGATTTACGATTAATAAAATCATCTATCATCCCAGTGTCTAAAGGGCCTGGACGATAAAGAGCGATAAGTGCAGAAATATCTTCTATATTACGCGGCGCTAAATCCCTAGCTACCTGCTTCATTCCAGCAGAAGTCTCTAACTGAAATATACCTGAAAGATGCCCCGAACAGATAGTATCGAAAGTCGCTTCATCATCCATGCTGACTTTATCTATATCGATTAAAGGCTGATCTGGATTAGTTTCTTGAATAATTTCAAGAGCCTTATTAATCATGGTAAGGTTTCTTAAGCCCAAAAAGTCCATCTTCAGAAGCCCCATATTAGCGGCTTCTTCCATCGCGAACTGCGTAATGATACTGCCATCATTAGACCTAGCAGTAGGAATGACTTCTGTAATAGGTTTATTTGCGATAATAACCCCAGCAGCGTGAACGCCGTAGGTTTTATTTAAACCTTCATTCTTTAAAGCCAGCTCTATAACCTGCTTAGCTTCAGGATCTGAATCATAGTATTTTTTAAAATCCCCGTGGTTACCGAGCATCCACTCTATAGTTCTAGGCTTACCTCTAACTACAGGTATCATCTTCGCTAAATCCTCAGCTTTAGCGTATGGATACTCTAAAACTCTGGCCATATCTTTAATTACCGAGCGAGAAGTTAAACGGTTAAAGGTAATAATCTGGCAAACACAGTCCTCACCATATTTTTCACGCACATAACTAATAACTTCTTCACGCCTATCTATACAGAAGTCCGTATCAATATCGGGCATAGACTTTCTTTCAGGATTTAAAAATCTCTCAAAAAGTAAACCATACTTCAGTGGGTCTATATTGGTAATCCCAAGACAGTAAGCAACCAAAGAACCCGCAGCAGAACCACGCCCAGGTCCTACTGGAATTTTCCTTTCTCTTGCCCAGCGAATAAAATCCCAGACTACTATAAAATATGAAGCGAAGCCCGAGTCTGCCATAACTTGCAGCTCTAAATCCAATCTAGAACTAACTTCTTCACTAATTTCTCCAAAACGATCTAAGGCACCAGCATAGGAAATTTCTTTTAAATAAGTTTCAAAGCTATGTCCTGAAGGTAGCTCAGGATCTGGCAAATGCATACCAGGCTGAGCAAAAGACTCATAATCAGAGACTTTTTCATAAATCTCCATAGTATTGTCATAGACTACTTCTGTGATTACATCTTCAGGCAGATGATCTCTGAATAAAGAAAACATCTCTTCTCCAGTCTTTAAATATTCATGACTAGAAAAACGCATACGTGGAAAATCAGAAACGAATTTCTGCATCTGCAAACAAAGCAAAGCATCATGTGCACGAGCATCTTCTTTATTCGTATAATGACTATCATTAGTCGCAACTATCTTCACTCCTATATCCTGAGCGAGTTCTATCATTAGAGGATTTACTTTTCTATCCTCTGGATAAAGGTGATCCTGAATCTCCAAATAAAAATCATCTTTAAAAATAGCTTTATACTCTAAAGCCGCTGCCTTAGCAGCTTCATAATTACCTGCAAGTAAATTATTATTAACTTCCCCGCCTAGACAGGCTGATAGAGCGATAATACCCTCTGCATGCTCCTCTAAATAAGCTTTAGAAATACGTGGCTTATAATAAAAACCATTAATACAGCCTTCTGAGCAGATCTTAATTAGATTTTTATAGCCTAAATCATTTTTAGCAAGCAAGACCAAGTGAAAAAGTTTAGTCCGTTTCCCTTTTTCACGATGATCGCCATTAACGATGTAAACTTCACAGCCGATAATCGGCTTAATACCCTGCTTCTTCGCCTCATGGTAAAAGGTATAAACCCCGAACATAGTTCCATGGTCAGTTATAGCTAAAGCTGGCATATTATGCTCTTTAGCCTTCTTACAGAGGTGCGAAATCTTACTAGCCCCGTCTAGGAGTGAAAATTCAGTATGTAGGTGCAGTGGCACATGGAATTTTTCGGTGCTGGGCATGGGCAAGGGACACTCAGGTGGTTTTAAGTTGTGGTTTTAATGAGTGGGTGTTTATGATTTTAGCTTATTCTGGGATGGTGGTTTATTGATAAAATTTATGAGTGGAAAATATACTTGATAATAAAAAATCAAAGATTTCAGAAGTTTTATTAAATAAGATCAGTAAAGGGTCTGATGTTTCTGTCCTGTCATCTTACTTTACTATCTATGCTTTCCATAAATTAAAAGATACACTTAAAAATACTAATAGTTTTCGATTTTTATTTTTAGAGCCGACTTTTACTGAAAAAAAAGAAGAGATTCGAGAGTTTTACATAAATAGACTTAATCGAGAAAAACAAATCGCTGGTAACGAGTATGAAATAAAGCTCAGAAATGAATTAATTCAATCTCAAATAGCCTATGAATGTAGCTCTTGGATCGAAAACAATGCTGAATTTAGATCTTTAAAGAGTGCTGATGTTCAAGGTAAGTTTATTCACGTTATCCAAAATATTAATAGCGAAGAATTAAAAGATTTCACAATACACGGTGCATTAGACTTTACCTCTTCTGGACTAGGTTTTACTAATAGTAAAAAATACGAAATTAGCGTTTATTCAGAAGATCAAAATACCTCTGATGAGTTTCTAGAAAAATTTAATGAATTTTGGAACAATGCTGATCTAGTAGAAGATGTTAAGGCTAAAGTAATAGAAAATATAAAAACTATTTATAAAGAGCATTCACCAGAGTATCTATATTTCTTAAGCTTATATCACTTATTTCAAGACAGTTTAGATGATCTTGATGAGGAGAAAATTATTAAATCTAAGACTGGGTTTAAAGAAACCGCAGTCTGGAATAAACTCTACTCCTTCCAAAAAGATGGCGTAATGGGAGCTATAGATAAATTAGAAAAGTATAATGGCTGCATTATCGCTGATAGTGTGGGCTTAGGGAAAACTTTTGAAGCCTTAGCTGTCATTAAATACTATGAGTTACGAAATGATAGAGTACTCGTTTTATGCCCTAAAAAATTGCGTGAAAATTGGCTTACTTATAAAAGAAATGATACCTGTAATATCTTGGTCAGTGACAGATTTAATTATGATGTATTAAATCATACAGATCTCAGTCGTGGAGATAGAGGGTACTCTGGGGATATAAACTTAGCTAGTATTCACTGGAGTAATTACGACTTAATAGTTATAGATGAATCACATAATTTCAGAAACAATAACGCAAGAAAAAATACTAAAACTCGCTACCAAAAACTAATAGAAGACATTATAAAATCTGGTGTTAAAACTAAAGTCCTTATGCTGTCTGCAACTCCAGTTAATAATAAGATGAATGATCTGAAAAATCAGGTGGCTTTTATCACGGAAGCTAATGACAAAGCCTTATTAAATGAAGGCATTCATAGTATAGAACAGGCTTTAAGAACAGCTCAAGGACATTTTAATCGCTGGCTTAAATTAAGCAATGAAGATAGAAAGTTAGATAAATTATTAAAAATGCTAAACGTAGAGTATTTTAAACTTCTAGACTGCTTAACTATAGCTAGGTCTAGAAAACATATACAAAAATACTATAATTTAGATGATGTTGGTAAATTCCCAATCAGGGAAAAGCCCATAAACATCGAATCAGAAATCGATACTCTAAATGAATTTCCTAGTTTTACTGAAATTAATGACTCCATAAGAAGACTAAGCCTAGCGATTTATTCACCATTACAGTACATTTATCCTGAAAAAGAAGCTTACTATGCAGAAAAATACGATATAAAGGTCAAAGATGGGCATTCTTCCTTTAGGCAGGCTGATAGAGAGAAGAGTTTAGTGAATTTAATGAGAGTTAATATTTTAAAGAGATTAGAGAGCTCTGTCTTTTCATTCAACCTTACAGTAAAAAAGATTATTTCTAAAATTAAATCTCAGCTTGAGATGATTTATAAATTCAATGGCAGTGGAGCATTTAGCCTTGATTACGAAGATGATGATTCACTTTTCATTGAAGATGATGAACAAATGGAAGCATTAATTTCTGGCACTAAACTTCAAGTGAAGTTAGAAGATATAGACCTAGTCAGGTGGCGAGAAGATTTAGAAGCTGATTTATTAAAATTAGAAGCTCTATTTTCAAAATCATCTAACGTAGATAATAAAAGGGATTCTAAGCTTAATGATCTTAAAATTTTAATTACAGAAAAGCTAAAAAAGCCTCTAAATCAGGGAAATAAAAAATTAATAGTCTTTAGTGCCTTTGCAGATACAGCACGCTATCTCTATGAAAATATTTCACCATGGTTAAAAAGCAGCCATGGAACTGAATCAGCTTTAGTTACAGGAACTGGTTCCAATAAAGTTAGTGATAAAAAATTCCCGACAGATTTTAATTCCATACTCAGTAATTTCTCTCCATTATCTAAAGAAAGAGAAAAACTTTTTCCTGAATTACAAGAAGAGATAGATATTTTAATAGCTACAGACTGCGTTTCAGAAGGACAAAATTTACAAGACTGTGATTCATTAGTTAATTATGATATTCACTGGAATCCAGTAAGAATCATTCAAAGATTCGGCAGGATAGATAGAATCGGCTCTAGAAATGAAAGAATACAGCTAATTAATTTCTGGCCTGCTATTGAACTAGATGAATATATAAAATTAGAGCAAAGAGTAAGAGGACGAATGATGCTTCTCAACACTTCAGCCACTGGTGAAGATGACATTATTAATCAGACCGACCAAGATATCATGAACGATATCGAATTTAGAAAAAATCAGTTAACTAAGCTTAAATCTGAAGTAGTAGACTTAGAGGACATTTCAGGCAATATCTCCATCACAGACCTTACCCTGACTGATTTCAAGATGGACCTAATGGAATATCTTAAAGAAAATAAAGATATCTTAGCTAAAGCACCTCTAGGAATATATGCTCTTTGCTCAAAAGATGAGCTTTCTGCGAATTCCTTCGAGGGTTTAGAAAGTGGAGTAATCTTTACTTTAAAGCAAGTAGCTTTCTCAGATTTAGTTTCTAAAGAAACGAATGCTCTTCACCCCTATTACATGGTTTATATAAGCGACACTGGCTTAATAAAACATAGCTACCTGCAAAGTAAGTATATTCTAGATATATTTAAAAAACTTGCAAAAGGCAATACTGAAGTGAGAAAAGACTTAGTAGAAATTTTCAATCAAGAAACTACTGAAGCTAAAGATATGAGCAAATATGCAGAGCTACTTGAAAGCGCAATTTCAGAAATACTTGGAGAAAAAACACAAGAAGGCATTAAGGAAATATTTTCGACTGTCGGGAAAACTAATATCAGTAAAAACGTTAATTTAAGAGGCTTAGATGATTTTGAGTTAATATCTTTTCTTATTATCAAATGAAGAGGAAGAAATGAAAAATAGAGTAGTCCAGCTTTTTAACCTAACCAGGAGTTACGCGAAATAACGCATAGCAAGGAAATTCCTGACAGAATTTCTAACGATTCCCCATTTTTGCTGATAGATAGAGATATTTAATTTCGTTTGAGCGATTTTCAGAAGAACAAAAGCTCTCATGG
>JAGWWP010000047.1 GCA_018970325.1 Cyanobacteria bacterium REEB446
GATCGCTCCTTGTTTGATATTGAGTTTTTTAATGATAATTTTTTCTAGACTGTTAATGAGTTGGTCGATATCGGTCAAGGTGTTTGCAATGGTTTGTTGTTCTGATTTGCTTGGGAATGCTATATCAAGATTCTTGATTATTGTTAAATTTAAGCCACCACGTCCACCATCACCGGTTGATAACAGTCTCAATTCGTCATATCGAAAATCTAAATTAAAATACAAATACTCTGAAATAAATGAATCACTTGGAAATATTGCAGCGATAGATTGATTAGTACAGAGTTCGACATAATTAATTGCAGCAGTGCCCCTTGTTTTTCCTTGTCCTGCTAGCCCTATTAACACACTGTTTGAGGGGATTAACTTTGTACTTGAATTTTTCAAACCCAAATCTGTGATTCTATTTTCAACATCAAATATGCGTTTATTATTTAATTCTCCAGAGTTCATCCAAAGAATATTGCCACTCCAATATTCTTTAACAAAAGTACTTGGTGTCCCTCCTGCTGTAGCAGTGGTGATTTGAGAGATTTTTTTCACTTCCCAATCCTCAGGAATCATCCCAATCTCAGTTTCTTTATACTTAGCTTTCTCTTTTACCACCATTAATTATTATTCTTTTTGTCTTTTAATTTTTTGATGCTGGCTTGACCAATTAGTGACTTCATTTGTTCAATTGCAATTTTATTTAATTTTTTCAATCTCTGTCTTTGAGGCAATTCCATTCTGATAAATTCTGCATTTAAGCTCTCTAGGTTAGCTAAGACTAGTAGCTGCTCTATTGATGAATAGTCTCTGATATTACCCTTTAAATTTGGATTTTGATCGCGCCACTGTTTTGCAGTCATTCCAAATAAAGCAACATTTAAAATATCTGCTTCATTAGCGTAGCTTAGGCTTTCTTGCTTTTTAGTAATGGTTGAGGGAATTATTTTTTCCTTAATTGCATCGGTATGAATTCGATAATTTACTTTTGCTAGTGTGCGATTCAAATTCCAATCAAGAGAAAGACGTCGATTCTCATCTTCTTTAAGCCTTTGGAATTCTTTTATTAGATACAGTTTAAATTCTGGGCTAAGCCATGACCCAAATTCAAAAGCTATATCTCGATGAGCATAAGTGCCGCCATATCTACCAGCACTCGCCATTAGACCTTTTGCGTTAGTTGTTTCTATCCATTTTTTTGCAGATAGGAAGAAACTATTTCGCCCAGCTTCACTTTTAATTCCCTCGAATTCGAGGGAATTAAAAGCAGGGTTATTAATTTGCTCCCAAACCCCTAAAAACAAGACAGTATCTTTGTTTTTAAGCCATTGTTCGATAAGGGCAGATCCGCCATCAAAATTCTTAACCATGTCTGTTAAAGAAATGTAATCATCTTGTTCCTTCGAAAGAACCGTAACGGCAGTACCTTGAACGTCTATTGTTGATTTTTTACTTTTAGACATAATGTCCTCCTTGAATTTTAAATTCCTAAAACAAACTCATATACAGGCATATCCCATTTTCTTTAAGTGTGCTTGGACTTTGGCTTCTAACTCATCAATCTCGCTAGCAATAAGTGGAAGCGGAGTTTCATAACGTTCTGCAAGTTCTTTGATACGCAGTGTTAGCTTCTGACTAATGCGCTGCATTTCATTAGCTAATCCATCAGCTAATGTCTTCATCCATTTATCTTCGACCACCAAAGTTTTTATTTCTTCATCCGTAAGTTTCTTATATCTCTCCCAGACTTTAGTTTCTAAATCCTTCTTAGCAAGTTTTAATTCTTGATCAATTTTTACTTTTTTATCCAAGAGGGAAGCATACTGACTTAAGATCTGATATTCATCTTGCAAATGAGGATCAGATTTAATTAATTTGAGGCGTTTCTGTACTAAATCCTTAGTAATTTTACCTTTGTCATTTTTCACCTCTTCAAGCAAACCCTCTTCTGAAGAGCTTTGTTCTTCTTCGATTTGCTCAATATTAGAAATTATTGTATTTTGATCGTTCTCCAATTTAGAGATCGAATCAAATTCTTGCGTAAAGTATCTAGATATTAATAATTCGGGTTTGAGCAATTTACTCTCGATACCTTCAATTCCCTCGACTTCTTTGGATTTGGTTGTGCCATCTTTTTTGCTTGTCTTCTCAAGACGATAAACTTCTTTGCCAGCTTGCCAGCCATCGGTAACTATCACGTATGCATCATCTTGCATGACTTCAGTCCAATATGTCATCAAATGCTGGTATAAATCATACTTATCAATTAACTTGATATTATCAAAGGTCTCTAACAAGCTCTCACTTAACTCATGAATAAACTGCTTCGGATGAGTCTCACTACTGATGCTTTTACATTTAAAGATACTCTTGCTTGCCCATGCTTCAAAGATTGAATTGATTTTGTTACTGTAATTAAGAAACTCTTTATGCGAAAAAATAGTTTGCTTTATCTCATCCTTGGCTATTCTTAGCTGGCTGTAACCCACTCTGTCAGTGTTTTCAAAGAGAACATTTTTTAGTGAAGGATATACATCCCAATATCCTTGTAGAACTCCAATATCATTATCTGGGATGCCACCTTTGAGGTGAGCTTCGATATCTTGTAGATCCTCAATCTCCTGGCTATCTATATATCTAGGAATATTTAGGTTATATTCTTTTTCTTCTATTTCTGTCAAAGGCACTATTCTACTGTAACCAGAGATTTCGATTTGATTATTAAATACATCAACGATCTTGTGTATGTCCTGGTCGCGTAGACGATTTTTATTACCGTCTTTTGTGAAGCCTTTACTTGCATCGACCATGAAGATACTCTTACGACTTGCAGCATTATCTTTGTCAAGAACAATAATGCAAGCTGGTATGCCAGTTCCATAAAAAAGATTTGCTGGCAGACCTATAATACCTTTGATATATCCTCTGCGAATAATATTAGTTCGTATCGTTGCTTCTGAATTACCTCTAAACAGCACTCCATGAGGCAGAATTACAGCACCTTTGCCATTGCTTTTTAGTGAGCGAATAATATGAAGCAAGAATGCATAGTCACCGTTTTTAGTAGGTGGGACTCCATAATCTTGAAACCTATTATAAATATCTTTAGATGAATTTACACCATTACTCCATGACTTAAAACTAAATGGAGGATTAGCAACAACATAGTCAAAAGTATAGAGACTGCCATCATCAGCTAGTTTTTTCGGGCTAGCTAAAGTGTTACCCTGAAATATCCCATGGATATCAGAAGCATGCCCGTGTAAAACGAGATTCATTCTTGCAAGAGCAGCGGTAGCTACGTCATTCTCTTGTCCATAAATTGAAATTTTGCCACCAGCTTCATCGGCGACTTTTAATAATAGAGAACCAGATCCGCAAGTTGGGTCATAGACTGTAGTTGATGAACTAGTGTTTTCAGGCATAATCCCTAAGATCTTAGACATTATTCTACTAACTTCAGCTGGAGTATAAAACTGACCTTTACTTTTGCCACTTTCTGTAGCGAAATGTCTCATTAAGTATTCATAAGCATCTCCGAGTATATCGTCTCCTTCTGCTTTATTTTTACTAAAATCAAGTTCTTTCTTCTCGAAAATACAAATCAGCTTAGTTAAGCGGTCTACTTTATCTTTACCATTACCTAATTTTGTGGAATCATCAAAATCAGCGACATCAATTGTTCCTGTTAATTTGTTTGCTTCAGCGATGCGTCCGATAATTTTTTTATTTATATCTTCACCAATGGTGGCTTTACCTTTAAGAGCAACCATATCTTTAAAACTTGCTCCTTCAGGAACTGTAATGTCTGCATAAGGTTTGCCAGCATATTTATCAGATATATATTTAATAAATAAAAGCGCAAGTACATAGTCCTTGTATTGACTAGCATCCATGCCACCCCTCAGCTCGTCGCAGCTTTGCCAGAGGGTTGAGTATAATTCTGATTTTTTGATTGCCATGGTTTATTACTTACTGCAAGATTGCAAATACAGTTTAGCAGACTTCTATGCTAATTGAGGACACAGTAATTGGGGGAGTATTGACAATAGAAGAAATACTAATACATCAACATCGCTAAGATCTGTGGCTGTTTCTGTAATCCAGCATCAATAAAAATCATTAAAGAAGTAAAAAGAAAACTAGAAAACACCATCACTCTCTATAATTATTTAAAAGGACTTAAGGGAAATAAAAAATAAATTTCACTATGACTCCTGAAACAAGAGAAAAACTGATTAATAGTCTTAAAGATATTCATGGTTACAGTGAAATAGCTATACCAGAGTGGCTTTTATATACTCTTATCGGTATTTTTAGCATAGCTTTAATTTATTTTTTATATAAATTTTTCTCCAAGAAAAAGAAAAATATACCTGAAAAACTTTTCTATGAAAGCCTTATAGAAAAATTACAGAAATTAGAACTGGAAAGTGATAATAAAAAATTCTATTTAAATTATTCAGAACTAATCCGCCTATATTTCGATGAACGCATGAATACTGCTCTATTAGATAAAACTACAGATGAAATTAAATCATCATTATATGAAATTAAAGAATTAAGCAGCCCAGATGCTAGATTTCTTATCGACTCACTAAGCCGTGCTGATTTAGCGAAATTCGCTAAAAAAGAATTCAGTGCTGAACAGAAACTAAATGATTTAAATAAAGCTATAAATATCATTCAAGAACAGGAAACTAAATTTCAAGCCCTGCTTAAAAACCCAGCAGCAGATTCTAATCTAGAATTAGATAAGGCAGAAGCCACTACAGAAAAGGAACTAAATAAATGAGTTTCGCAAGTCCACTATTCTTTCTGTTACTGCTTTTAGTGCCTTTACTTATTTTCTTACACTTTAAAAAAAATAAAGTTTCTGGTTTACAGTTAAGCTTAGCTAATGGAAATCAGCTTAAAACAAGCTTTCTTGATACTTTAACTTATCATCTTCCTTTTATATTAAGGATTTTATCCATAATTTTAATCATTATCGCCTTGGCTAGACCACAGTTTGGGCAGTCGATGATCTCTGAAAAAAACCTTGGACTAGACATTATCCTATTAATCGATACCTCACAAAGCATGTCAGCACTTGATTTTAAAATAGAGGAGGATACCGTAGATAGACTCACGGTACTTAAAAAAATAGTCAGTGAATTTATTATTTCTAGAACTAATGATAGATTAGGTTTAATCGTTTTCGGGGATGAAGCCTATACACAGTGTCCTATTACTAGAGATCATGGTGCTGTATTAGACTTAGTAAGGCAGTTATACATAGGAGCAGCTGGTAATGCGACTGCTATAGGCTCAGCTATCGCTCTTGGAGTTAAAAGATTAAAAGACTTAGATGCTAAATCTAAAGTATTAATCCTCATGACAGACGGGCAGAATACTGCTGGCAGTATCTCACCTCTGATGGCTACCGAGCTTGCTAAAAAATACCATATTAAGGTTTACACCATAGGCATAGGACAGGAAGGCGAAGTGCCCTTCCTGATTAAAACTCCTTACGGTGATAAATTAATTAAACAGAATGTAACCATAGACGAAGCCACACTTACCGAAATCGCAGAAAGCACTAGCGCTAAGTATTTTAGAGCCAAGAGCACAGAAGAATTAACTGCTATCTATGATGAAATAAATAAGCTAGAAAAAACAGAGCGTGAAGTAAAGCAATATCATAATTATCAAGATAAATATGAATACTTTCTGTGGGCAGCTTTTCTAATATTTATACTAGAACTAGGTCTAGCTAATACTGTACTGAAGAGGTTTTAAGTGGAAATGAATATTAAACATCTTGAACTTTTAACATTATTATTTCTACTTCCTTTACTAATAGGTTTTCTAATCTGGTCATTTAAAAAATCTAAAAAAAACTTATTAGAATTCTGTGTAGAGAAGCGAATCCCTGAGCTTATCCCTTCTTTTAAACCCAAATTTATCTTCTTTAAATCACTGCTACTCTGTTTAGCTACGCTGTTTTTAATTATTAGCCTGATATCTCCTAGGTGGAATTTCGATGTACAAACCATAGAGAAGCAGGGTTCTAATATATTTATCGCTATAGACGTTTCTAAAAGCATGCTAGCAAGTGACATTAGCCCAAATCGTTTATTTAGAGCTAAGTTAGAAATAGCTAAATTAATAGATAAACTTGATGGAGACAAAATCGGAATTATAGTCTTCGCTGGTACTAGCTTTTTACAGTCACCCTTAACACATGATTACGGCATGGTTAAAGAATGGGTTCAGCAGATAGATGTAGATAGTATCACGGCTGAGGGCACTTCAATTAAATCAGCGATCGAAACTGCTATTCGTGGCTTTAGCTTCTTAGAAGGGAATGAAAAATATCTGGTTATCGTCAGTGACGGTGAGGAACAGGATCAGCAAACTAATGAACTGGCTACTGAGGCAAAAAAACAGGGCATTAAAATTATTTCTATCGGCATCGGCTCTGCTGAAGGAGCTCCTATTAATTACAATGATGAACTGATAAAAGACAAAAATGGGAAAATAGTTATCTCTAAGCTCAATGAAAGCCTTCTGAAAGATATAGCTAAAATTACGGATGGGAAATATATTCTCTCACGCTCTGGAAACTTAAATTTAGAGAATGTCTACGATAACTTTATTAAAAAAGGACAGAATCGTAAAAATTTAAAATCAAGTAAAATACAACGCTGGCAAGAAACTTACCAGATATTTCTTAGCTTCTCTCTTCTTTTTCTAATCATAGAGAGTCTTTCAGGTTTAATTTTTAACCTTATAAATAAACCTGACGTTAACAATAAAAATCATAAATCATTAAAGAATAACTCTATTGCACCAGATAAAGAAAAGCCCGAGCCAAAGAAAAATATTTTACCTATAATAATATTCCTAATCCTAAGCAGCCTCTATTCAAGACCAGCAGAAGCTTTTATTAATCCAAATATAATTCAAGGTGATTTCAATTTAAAAAATTCTCAATTTACTACCGCTAAAGAGCTTTATATAAAAGCTCTCAGTGATAATCCACAAAACGCCCGCCTGAATTATAATCTAGCTAGAATAATCTATAAAGAAAATAACTTCAAACAAGCCGAAAGCCTTTTCAAAAAAAGCATTCAGAATAATCCTAAAAACGATGATTTAAAAGAAAAAGCTTTTTATAATTTAGGCAATTCTTACTTTAAACAAAAAGATTACAAAAAAGCTATCTCCTCTTATAAAGCAGCTTTAAAGCTGAATCCTCAAGATAGAGATGCCATCTATAATCTTAAATTAGCTGAAAAACTCCTCCAGGACGAAGAAGAGAACAAAAATAATCCTGAAGAAAATAAAACCGAAAAAGAAAAGCAAAAAAACAAAGACGGAGATAAAGAAAAAAAAGATAATCCTAAAAAGGAAGAAAATCAAACTAAAGCAGAAAAGAAACCCGAAGAAAACCCTGAAAATAAAAACAAACTCTCAGAAGAAGAGTTAGAAAACCTTTTATTACAAGTTCAGGAGGGCGAAGCACACAAGCAGGGAAAAGCACAGCCCAAGCAAAGCTCAAGAAATAAAAACTTAAACCCTTGGTAAAGTACAACCTTGATACTGTGGCATTTGATAGTATTAAAAAATGACTCCAGCAAGATTTAGCTTATTAATAGCGGGGCTGATTTGGTTAAGCGTCGGCTTAAGAATCGGTAACAGAGCCGTTCAGTGGCTTACGCCTTATTTTGAACAACCTTCTTGGATGCTTTTATTCTTGATTTTATCGGTAGCAGTCGGAATTTTAAAAGCTACTACTGTTCTAAAAAAAGCTTGTTTAAGAAATATTTCTAACTTATCTAAGATAGACGAGCGTCCTATTAATTACCTTACTGGCTTTTTAATTCTTTTCGGGGTTAAAGGAAGCGTCATGATTAGTCTAATGATAGGCTTAGGCTTTTTATTAAGATATTTACGTGATATTGGCTTAGATTCATTTAATATTTTCGGTTTTATATATGCAGCTATCGCTCTAGGACTGGCTTTAGCCTCAAGATATTATTTTTCTGAATTTTTAAAAGTTAAATGAGTTAGAATATAATATTACGTATTGTTATTTATGGCAGCTAAGAATAATAAATTAGTAGAGGAAATTCTGCTTGCTAGGCAAGAAAACCGACCACAGCAAAGTCAGATACTACAAGCTACCGTGCTTGCAGTTAATTCTGATGGGATTTTTTTAGATATAAACAAAAATTATGAAGCATATATAACTAAAAATGAACTTGGCACTAAAGAGCTTAAAGATTATAAAATCGGTGACCGTATAGAGGTTTGCATTGTTGAAGAAGAACGTAAAACACCAGGTGTTTACAGAGCTTCAATTAAAAAAATAGAAGAAAAAGCTAACTGGAATAAACTAAACGAACTTAAAGAGCAGAATCTAGAAGTCTTAATTAATAAAATCGTTAAAAATGGTGCAGAAGTAACCATTACTCTAACTAAACAGAGAGCTTTTATTCCACTAAGGCTTATCGACTATAAGCACGATTCTTTAAAAAACCTTGATCAGCAGAAATGGATTGGTAAAAAGATTCCAGCTAAAATCATAGAACTTGATGAATCTAAAAATAAGATTATTCTTGATAATAAAACCGTTAGTGACGAACAAAGAAAAGCAAAGATGAATGAAGTAATCAGCAAGCTGTTTATAGGTCAGGAAATCACAGGAAAAGTAGTAAGAACGACTAAATTCGGTGCTTTCATAGAGTACGATGGGGTAGATATACTCATTCCCTCCTCTGAGCTATCGTGGGCTAGATTTAATGAACCCTCTGATTTAATTAGTGCTGGTGATGAGATCTCTGGAAAAGTATTTAAAATAGACAGCGATAATCAACAGATAGCTATAAGTAGAAAACAGATAGTTCCTGAACCTTGGACTATCGTTGATGAAAATAAGTTTAAGGTCGGCACTAAACATAAAGGTAAAGTGGTTAGCCATGCCGAATTTGGATTCTTTATTGAAGTCGAACCAGGCATAGAAGCCCTTTTACATAAATCAAATTATAGTGAAAAAGAGTTTCCAGAGCTAGGCACTAAATTTGAAGTAGAGATAACTAATATCGAAAAATCTAAGAAGAGAATGGGTGTCAAACTGGTTCCTGCTGCAATAAAGATAGAAAGTGATGTGGAAGTAATAGCAAAGACAGCAAAGGAGCTAGAACATGCGAAATAACGAATCAAGACTTAAAGAAATATCTGAATTTATTAAATCAGCCAAGGATAATGTTCTGACTGAAATTAATAAAAGAAACTCAAAAAATATCTTTGATATTTTTATGGGTGGTTTAGGAAAAGCTACTCTATTAGAGAAAAGTCAATCCCTATTAGATAAAGCACTAAATGAAGTGAGCCAGCTAAGTGAGCAAGAAATGAAGTCACTAGCGAAGCTTCAATGTACTCTTAATGATAAGAATTCTGAAATCAGAGATCTAGAGGAAAAGCTAGAAGAGTTTAATAATAAGCTTTTAGATCTAGAAACTTCTAAAGCTCTACCTATAGATACAAGCAACAGAGAAGACAAACCTGAGCTAGAAAATAAAAATGACAGTTCAACAATAATCGACACTAAGGCTAATGAAGAGCTTGAAGAAGTCTTAAATATCAAAAACGCTAATATAGAACAGCTTACCCAAGAGCTTGAGCACTTTAAGACTAAATGTTCTTTACTAGAAAAACAAGTTGAGGAGTCTTCTTTATTAACTGTCGAGTTTTCACAGAGAATTAAAAGACTTAAAACTGAAATTACAGCTAGTTAATTATGATCACTGAAATATACTTAGAGAATGTTCAGGCTTTTTGTAGGCTTGGTATATACGAAAGCGAAAGAAAAAGAGGTCAAGCGGTTATAGTAAACCTAAGAGTCGCTCTGGATCTTAGCTCTGCGTGCACGCATGATAAAATGGAAGATAGCATCAGCTATGTAGACTTATCTCTTACTATTCAGGAGGTAGCTAAAGCTAAAGAATATAACTTGATTGAACATCTCAGCAAATCTATTACTGATGAGCTTTTTAAAAAATTTGCACGCATTGATACTGTCGATATTAGGATACATAAACCTGTCATTAATGCTGAAGGATTCAATGGTAATGCATCAGTCAGAGTTTGCACTCAAAGATCATAATTTCTTACTAGAAACCCTTGTTGAAGGCAGTCTTACTGAACATTCGAGTTCAAAACAGCATTGTCTTGAAAATAGATTAATAAATCAAATAAAGTGTTTTAAGCCCATTAGGAAGTTTTTTTCTCTTAGTGGGCTTAATTCATTTCTAAAAGAAAATCCTGAGATTCTAGAACATCCTCACGCTGGCATAGCTGGATATATCTGCTATGAAGGAGATATGGAGTTTATTCTCTATGAGGAAATTAAAAAAATTAGTAATGTGAATATTAACAGTGAAATAAACACAGAAAGTGAAATTTACAAGCAGTCATTAAAAAAAATTCCGCAAAATCACTTTACAGTAAAGAGTTTTAATCGAAATGAGTATATTAGAAAAATTCAAGAATGCCAAAAATATATAGAAGAAGGTGATATCTATCAAGCGAATATCTCCGAAAAGATCTCATGGTCTGAAGAACTGTCAAATGATGATATAGAAAAACTTTATGAGAATCTTAAAGCAGAAAACCCTGCTCCTTACAGTGCTCTCATAAATTATTCTAACTACGCTATCTTAAGCAGCTCACCAGAATCATTTCTGAAAATTTATCCCAAGAATCACAAGGACAAGGAAAATGTAGAAGACAAAAACGGAGAAATTGGGGTTCCGCTACACGCCTATGATTGGGTTATAGAAAGTAATCCTATTAAGGGTACCGCTGATCTTACAAAAAAAAATGAGCTTTTAATCTCAGAAAAAGAAAAAGCCGAGCACATCATGATCATAGATTTAATCAGAAATGATTTAAGTCGCATTTCTAAAACTAGCTCAGTAAAAGTATCTGAGTTTATGGAAATAAAGAAATTTAAAAATTTATTTCATTTAGTTTCTAAAGTGAGCTCTATTTTAAATGAAGACAGCTTTTTAGAAATATCTTCTAAAAATATTAGTTCAAAGCTGAAAACAACAAATAAATCTCCAAATTTTAGTTCAATCCCTGATCTAGAAAAGATCTTCTCCGCTACTTTTCCTGGTGGTTCTATAACTGGTACTCCTAAAATTCGGGCGATGGAAATCATAAAAGAACTAGAAGGAATAAAACGTGGTCCTTATACAGGTTCTATAGGATATTTTAAATTCCATGAGGGTGGTGAGTTTAATATTATTATCAGAAGCTTAGTCTATGACAAGAATAAACAAGAATTATCATTTCACAGTGGGGCTGGTATCACCTCTGGATCTAATCCTGAAGATGAGTTTAAGGAGATAGAACTAAAAGCTGAGAAGGTTTATGAAAGTTTGGGTTCTAACCTCTTCCAAATATATTCATCAAAAGAACCATACTCTGACTGTATTTGAAGAAAAACTTTAGCGTTCTGTCTTACTGAAAAAATCTTTAAACGATTTCTAATAATAGATGCGTCTTCTAAAATCCTTTCCAAATCAAGATCTGAAAACTCTACTACTTTTTTAGGATCAAAGTTCAGAAATAATTTTTTATATGCTTCACGTTTTTTTAAAACAGTAGCCCAAGATAAACCAGCCTGTGCCCCTTCTAAAATGAGCATCTCAAACAATTTATCATCATTATGTACAGGAACACCCCACTCATTATCATGATACTCAACATAAAGAGGGTTATTCAAATCCACCCAGGAACAGCGTTTTAGGGTCATTTTTCTTTAAGCCTCTTCTGAATCTACTTCTTCTAAGCCATATTCTACATTCATTCCCCAAATAGCCAACCCCACTAAAAAGATCGCAGTAGCAAAGCTAATAACTCCTAAATAAAACATTATTTTCTCCTGATTCGTAAGTATCTTATCATGACCATAAAAGAGCCTACAGCAAGCAAGCTCAGAGACTGAATAATTTTATTCCAATCATCACAAGATAACAATTTTATCTCTCCTAGGAAATACCTCAAAGCCCACTGTCCAAAAGGCTGAGAAGTTGCTGTAAAGATTATAAGCATCAATGGATCAGTAAATCCTCGTGATCTATTCTGGTCTTTTTTAAAATTTACCTTCATCAAAAAAATTCTGCTTCATTTCAAGCAAAATTTTAAGGGGTCGTTTTTCCCCAGCTAACAGAATTTATTAATAAAGAGCTGATGGCAGAAATTAAGTTCACAAGCTGTCTTCCTTAGGTAAAATTAAGATTTGGATACTGAGAAGATTAAAGGATAGATTATTTCATTTACTAAATACCACGCTAAATACTTTGCTCATCAGCTAACTAAAAAATGTGCCTCTAATAATTTAGAAAAATTTGCCACTACCTTATTAGACGCTCAGGTAGATCTCAATCCTCATCAGGTAGATGCAACTCTCTTTGCTTTTAAATCGCCTCTTTCTAAAGGAGCTATTCTAGCTGACGAGGTAGGTTTGGGAAAAACTATAGAGGCGGGCTTATTAATTTCTCAAAAATGTGCTGAAAAGAAAAATAAGATTTTAATCATCTGCCCTGCAAATCTTCGAAAACAACAGACTAAAATATCCATTCTAAAAAAATTTATTGGTAAATCTGGTTATCTGAGTGTGGAATTACTAAAAATGCATGCTTATGATGATGAAGAGATTTTACTTCTAGCTGGACACACTGATGCTGGTGAAAGCCTTTCAGAAGAAGAGATACACCGTTTATTTTCTTTAGAAGCTAATGTTAAAGAATTAGAGCTAGAGATAAAGCAAACTAAAAAAGAAGCTATTCAACAGATATCACTAGAAGCTAAGCTGAATTTACAACGCAAAGCAAAAGATTTGGAAAAAAAGCGTAAAGATCTACGTCTCAAGCTTTATGATTTACAAGACGCAATAGACATCGAAAAGGAAAATTTAATTTCTATGACCGAACAAAAATTAAAAGCTGAAATATCGTTTGAAACAGTCTTTCGTATTAAATGGTCTTTGATATAAGCTAAGAGACTCAGTGAAATTACTAGTTCAGTAGTCGTGTCCGTGGTGGCATATTATAATCATTCGATAAAGGAGCTAAAAATGACTTCACAAACTCTAATAGATGAACTTATTAAAAAATGTGAGCACAGCTTTGAATTAAGCGACAATATTGACGTTATTAAAATCGCTGAATCGCTAGGTCTTAGAGTTATGTCGGTGGATTTTAAAAATGATGGTTCTGCCAATATAGTTTATAACAATGATTCTGAACAATTTATTATCTACGTCAACTCTAAGCAAAAAAAAGAAAGACAAAGATTTTCAATCGCACATGAAATAGCTCACTATTTACTCCATAAAAATGAAATAAAAGAAAAAGGCAAAGTAGACAGAATTGGCTATGACTCATTAAGTAACGAGCAAGAACGAGAAGCTGATAAACTTGCTGCTCAAATACTAATACCAGAAAATACTAATACCAGAAAATACTATTAAGAAAAAACTCTCCGAACTCCGTCATCAGGAAAACGAAATCATTAAATCAAATACGGTGATAGAGCTAGCTTCATATTTTAAAGTAAGCATAGCCGTTATTGCAATTAAACTTAGAGAACTTGGATATCATGTTCCCTACGTTATAGATTAAAGGCTAGTATATGTTTCTCATTCCTTCAAGCTTTTTCTGCTTTTATCTATATCTTCTTGCGTTACATTTAATTTTTGATAAAAGAAATAAAAACAAACCATGAAAAAAATCACACCACATATTACAGCAATATCATTATCAGTCAGAGTACCTGTCATTTTTTAATCCTCCCTTTCTAGACCAAGATTCATTTCCAAAATATCTATCCCTCTTAATAAAGAAATAAGACCTATTATTAGTAATATACAGCTAAAAATAAATAACTGCTTCGCAAGTCCTGATGAAAATTTTAAGGGGTCATTTTTCCTCAGCTGATAAAATTTACTTATTAGTAAACAAGGAAATACCTTAAAAGAAATTTACAGAAACATGAGCCGTTATCAAAAACTAGAATTAACTTGGATAGGAAAAGATGAAGAGCTAAATCTAGAACCAAGAATTTTAATCGAAGATAAGTCAAAAGCTTACGGCGAAAGAGATACAGAAAATATGCTAATTAAAGGTGATAATCTTCTTGCTCTTAAGGCTCTAGAAGCTGATTTTACAGGTAAAGTTAAATGCATATATATAGACCCTCCTTATAACACTGGTAATGCCTTTGAGCATTATGATGACGGACTGGAACACTCTCTGTGGCTTAATTTGATGAAACATAGGCTGGTTATACTGAGAAACTTACTGAGAGAGGATGGCAGTATCTGGATTTCTATAGATGACAAAGAATGTCATTATTTGAAAGTCTTATGTGATGAGATTTTTGGACGCAAAAACTATATCACTACACTTACTGTAAAAATGTCAACAGCAAGTGGTGTAAAAACAACACATCGCGAAAAGACACTCATTAAAGAAAAAGAGTTCATCCTCTGCTATGCGAAGCATCAAGATTTATTTAAACTAAATCCTCAATACATACCCAAAATTGATTGGGATGATGAATTTCAGTACATCTTGGAAACAAATAATTCAGAAAACATTGCTCAGTGGGAAATTAAACGGCTCAATAATGAACTGAAGAATCACAATATCCCGTACGATCCTCAAAATCGTGATTTTCAAGACTTTGTTATTAAAAATGCTCACAAAATTTGGAGAAGAGCCTTTATAAGAAATGAATTCAAAGAGATTTCACAGAAAAGTAATTCAATAATTTATGACAAAAAAAAGAAGCATTATTACTATAAGGGACGTCAATTATATTTTTTAAATCAAACCTTTCATGAATGCTTTACAGAAGACGGCTGGAAAAGACTGCCTAGCATATTAGTAAGTGATTTTTGGACCGATATTAATACAGGTAAGTTATTTAACGAAGGTGGCATTGATTTTAGAAATGGAAAAAAACCCGAACTACTATTATCAAGAATTTTTCACTTAGCCTCTAACCCTAGTGACCTAATCCTAGACTCATTCCTCGGCTCTGGCACTACTGCCGCTGTCGCTCATAAAATGGGTAGAAGATGGATAGGTATAGAATTAGGTGAGCATTGTGATACTCACT